>WRLW01000108.1 GCA_009777435.1 Oscillospiraceae bacterium
AAATATGCTGTTGCTTAACAATGTCACAAAAAATTATGGGAAATTCACCGCTTTGGAGGACATCGACCTCGAATTTTCAAGCGGCGTTTATGCCTTGCTGGCGCCCAACGGCGCAGGCAAAACCACGCTGATAAAAATGCTGACGACGCTCATTTTCCCCACCAAGGGCGAAATACTTTGGAATGGCGATGAAATTGTCAAGCTTGATGCGTCATACCGCAGCATCATCGGTTATTTGCCGCAAGACTTCGGGTATTATAAAAACCATTCACCTTATGACTTTCTGATGTATTTGTCGGCAGTCAAATGTATAGACCGGAACACAGCCAAACGAAAATCCGACGAACTGCTTGAAATCGTGGGACTGGCGGATGTGCGGAACAAGAAGATGCGGAAGTTTTCCGGCGGCATGATTCAGCGCGTAGGCATCGCGCAGGCTATGCTGAACGACCCAAAAATCCTGATCCTCGACGAACCTACGGCGGGCCTTGACCCAAAAGAGCGCGTCCGTTTCCGCAACCTTATTTCATCGCTGTCGAAAGACCGCATTGTCATCCTCTCTACGCATATCGTGAGCGACATTGAAACCATCGCAAACCGCGTGATTATGTTCAAAGACCACAAGCTCTTCGCCAACGACGAGCCGGCCGCGCTGTGCCGGGCGCTTGCGGGCAAGGTGTATGAAACGGACGACGCCGCAGCAGTCAAGAACATGCATCTCCCGCTCACCGAACGGCAGGAAAACGGCAAAACCATCGTGCGCTTTGCGAGCGAAGCAAGCATACAGGCGGACTTGGCGCACCCGGTCGCTCCAAATCTGGAAGATGTGTTCCTGTACGTTTACCGCGACGAGGCGGCATGATGGAAGTTTTTAGGCTTGAACTGAAAAAAATACTGCGCTCGCCCATGTTGTTCGTGTTTCTGGCGTTGTGCTTCGGTTTTAACCTCCTTCTCGTCATACCCCGTACATATTATTTTGACTACGCCGATTACGTCGCGGACGCTTCAAGGACGACGGGATACCGGTTGGGGGCGGAGTTCGACGAGAACCTTTTGGATTTAGAACCCGGGGAACTCAGGGATTGGCTGCGGGAAGAAACTTACGGCGCGGCCGATGTTTTTGACGGCTACGATACGGCATATATTGCGGACGCTTATATCGAAAGATTAAACCTTTCCGGCTACAAAGCGGAAATGATGCGCGGTAAATACGCTGCGTTGCAAGCGGCCGTCAACGACAAGGCTTCTACCGATGAAAGCCTGACGCTCTACTTCGCAAGCGCCACATCTGATAAGCACTTTGGGCTGCATGGCATCACACTGCGGTTTTTAATTGCCCAGTGCGGGATTCTGGCCGCGCTGATCATGTTGCTTTCGCTCGGATATGAGCACAGCAGCCGCACGGCACACACGGTATACGCGACAAAGACAGGCCGGCATATCCAACGCCATAAAATGCTCGCGTCATTGTCGGCCGGCATGATGGCCTTTGCTGTCTTAATGGGGTTAACGCTTGCCGCATACTTCGCGCTGAACGATTATGGAAATACATGGGGCAGCAGCGTGTCAAGCGGGTTTAACTATATCAATGATATGCTCGCCGGCGTCCGCCCGTTTGTCACTTGGCAGCGTTACACCGTGCTGACCTATCTTTTGGCTGTTCTCGTTATAGCCGCGCTTCTGACCGTGTGTTTTGGGACAATCGCGTTCGTTATTGGAACATGGATGAAGAACAGCTACATCGGTTTTTTAGTGTTCCTGATCATCAACGCCGGATGTCTCGTTTTCGCTTTTGCGTTCGCGGGAAGACTGCCCGCGTATTTGAGTATGCTTTCCCCCGCGTGGCTGTGGATAAAACAACCTTACTGGTTCACCGACGGCGGCGCGGACATTCTATGGAAAAACTTTGAAGTTCTCGGCGTTTGCGCGTCACTTGTTCTGCTGGCCGGACTCTGCTTGTTTTCGGCAAAGATGTTCAGAAAGAGAGATATTGTATGAGCATGATATGGCTTGAAATGAAGAAAATCTGGAATTGGAAAATACTTTGCGCGCTCGCGCTGGCCTGCGCCCTGTTTTATGTTATGTTTATGAGTTACTTTGTCAGCTATTATAAATCAGGCAATCACCCGCAAGTGGAAATGATATACTATGCCGAGGAGCTCGTGCATCTTTACGGAACGTCGATTACACCTGAAGAACTGTCAGCTTATGTCGCCGCAGAGCGCGAAAGGCTTGTTGCCCAAGCGGATACTCAGTTCAAAACCATGCCTGTTTTCGCGGAGGCAGGGATATATTCTTATGCCGACTTTTCAAGGCTGAGAGAGGCGAGAGGAAGCGCGTTCACTCAGGCGGAAAATGACGCATATTGGACGTTGTATGGGGAGGCGTGCAATTATTTGGGGTTCTTCCTCGAAACGCTTGAACACATGGAAGAAGAGTTTGACATCAAGCCGATATATATCGGATGGAACGACAGTGTTTGGGGCGTGTTAAACGAACGGGAGCAGGCGAGATATACAGAGATTGTGCAAAACAATGAACACCATACGGTTTTGAGTTATTGGACGCACGGAAATACAAACGATTATGCCGTGTGCTTTGCCGTTATGCTTATGCTTGCGGTTCTGATACTTGTTTCGCCGCTCCAAGTTTCAGACCGTCACGGAAACATACATCACTTGCAGTATTCATCCAAGTTAGGGCGTAAAATTATACACAGACAGCTTGCCGCGACCTTGCTTTCAGCCTTTATGCTTACGACCGTGCTGGTTTTGATATTCGGCGGCATATACAGCACAAACGGCACATATTTGTTTTGGGACGCGAACATCAACTCCGGTCTTAATCTCGGCCACTACTCGGTGTTTCATATGACATACGGTCAATGGGTCACGGCAATGATTGTTCTGATGTACATACTGGCGCTTGGAGTTTCCATGCTCGCGTTTGTCCTGTCGAGGTTTTCCCGCAGCATGATAACGCTTATTATGAAGCTGATTCCTTTGTTTGCGGCTGCGGCTTATCTGTGTACGGCAGTTTTCAATTATTCCTTTAGTATGCTTGACAATACATTGTATAATCTCGTGCGAGTGTTCGGAACAGAGGTGTATGTCTGCGGGGTTGTTGTAATTCTCGCGCTTGCGGCGGTATTGTATGTTGTGCGGCGGGAAAAACGTGTGGATGTAATGTGATGCTTGGCGGGCGGGAAAACCTGACCGCTGTTGTTCCGATTACTCTGCATTGTTTTCAAGGCCGAACACGTTAAGAAAAATTTGACAAATCAATTATATATAATATATAATATTTAATTAAATTAACTAAGGAATGAATACAATGAACAACATCGAAATCACCAGAACCAAAACGCCGAAGCCGAAGCCCGCCGAGGAGAGCTTGGGCTTTGGTCAATATTTCACAGACCATATGTTTTTGATGGACTATCAGCCCGATAAGGGCTGGCATGGCGCGCGCGTCGTGCCGTACGCGACGCTGCCTATGGATCCCGCGAGCATGGTGTTCCATTATGGCCAGGAATTGTTCGAGGGGCTTAAAGCCTACCGCGGAGCGGACGGCAAGGTAAGGCTGTTCCGCGCCGCCGAGAACGTGCGGCGCCTGAACCGTTCCTGCGAGCGCCTGCATATCCCCGTTATCGACGAACAGCTTCACATGGACGCCCTGCTGGCCTTGATAAACACCGATATCGGCTGGGTTCCATACGCCAAGGACAGCTCGCTGTACATCAGGCCCTTTATCATAGCCACCGACCCGTTTCTGGGCGTACGCGCCTCATACGGCTATATGTTTATAATCATCCTTTCGCCGTCCGGCTCTTACTACAAGGACGGCATGTCTCCCACAAGCATTTTCGTCGAGACCAGAGACGTACGCGCCGTACGCGGCGGCATGGGCGCGGAGAAGGTCGGCGCGAACTACGCCGCCACCATACGCGCGCAGGAGGCCGCCAAAAAGGAAGGCTTTGCGCAGGTGCTGTGGACGGACGCCTTTGAACACCGCCGCATTGAGGAGATCGGCACCTCAAACGCGTTTTTCGTTATTGACGGCACAGTGATAACGCCCGCGCTCACAGGCAGCATCCTGCCGGGCATCACGCGCATGTCGTGTATAGAGCTGCTGAGGCAATGGGGCATCCCGGTGACCGAGCGCGACCTGACCGTAGACGAGGTAGCCGCCGCCGCGCGTGAGGGCCGGCTGTCGGAGGCGTTCGCCAGCGGAACCGCGGCCGTTATCTCGCCGGTAGGCTCGCTGCACTGGAACGGGCAGGATATAAATATCGGCGGCACAGGCCCGATAGCGAAGCGCCTGTATGACACTCTGACCGGCATCCAGTGGGGCCGTGCGCCTGACACGTACGGCTGGACTACGGTAGTCGCGGAATAAATCATGGATACCAAATCCAAGGTGCTTGAGCTGCTTGAAAAAAAGCGCGGCGTCAGCCTGTCGGGTCAAAAGATAGCCGTCGAGCTGGGCGTTTCCCGAACCGCCGTTTGGAAATCCATAAAAGCCCTGCAAAGTGAGGGGCATTTGATCGGCTCGGCCACAAACAGGGGATATATGCTCTCCCCGGACAGCCATATACTGTCCGAGGAGAGCGTTCGCGCTTTACTGACGGTAAAGCCTGAGCGGGTATTTATCCACAACACGCTGGAGTCCACCAACATTACGGCCAAGGAGCTGGCGATGCGCGGCGCCGCCCATGGCACGGCCGTCATCGCCGAGCGGCAGACGGCGGGCAGGGGCCGCATGGGACGGGCCTTTCTCGCGCCGCCGGACAGCGGCCTGTATATGAGCGTCGTACTCTACCCGCGCATAATGGGGGTCGCGTCCGCGACATGGATGACGGCGGCGGCGGCGGTCGCGGTATGCGAGGCCGTGGAAGCCGTTACCGGCGGGCTGTCCGGCGGCCCGCCGGTCATAAAATGGGTCAACGACGTATTCGTTGGCGGCAAGAAGGTATGCGGTATCCTGACCGAAGCCATAACCGACGTTGAGAGCGGCCGCGCCGATTGGGCGGTGACCGGCATAGGCATAAACATATCCTCCGTTCCCGACGGGCTTGAGGGCGTCGCGGGCGCGATACTTCCGGGAAACCGGGACGCCTCCGTGCGCGTACGTTTAGCCGCCGAGCTGCTGAACAGGCTGGCCGCGCCCAACGCGTGGGGAGACGTGAAGGCTCTCAGAGCGGCATACAAAAAGCGCCTCTTTATGCTGGGACAAACCGTCGGCGTTATACTGCCAAACGAGACTTACGACGCCGTTGCCCTTGATGTGGACGCCGAAGGCCGGCTGCTGGTCGAAAGGCCCGACGGCACGCGCGCCGCGCTCTTATACGGCGAGGTCTCGCTGCGGGCCGGCGGCGGCGCTGTATAATTGTCAACCTAATTATTTTTTAGGTTGACAATCGCTAATTCCTCCTGTATGATGATAGGCATTATACGGGAGGTTTGACGGCATGAGAAGAATCAGCATTAAGGATATGGCGTTATGCGCGCTGTTCGCGGCGCTTAGCGCGGCGCTGTCTCCCTACGCCATACCCATAGGCCCTGTGCCCATCACCCTGACGCATATTTCCATTTTCACGGCCGCCGGGCTGCTGGGGGCGCGCAAAGCGGCCGTAAGCCAAGCCGTGTTCGTTTTGATGGGCGCGGCCGGCGCGCCGGTTTTTTCGGGCTTCAGGGGAGGCT
>WRLW01000109.1 GCA_009777435.1 Oscillospiraceae bacterium
GGGCTTGTCGGTGCCGTATTTCAGCATACACTCGGCAAACGGTATGCGCTTAAAGGGCGCCGCGCTGACCCTCTTGCCCGAAAATTCCGTAAAAGTGTCATACAGAACCTTTTCGGCGACCTCGAAAACATCCTCCTGCGTCGCGAACGACATCTCAAAATCCAACTGATAGAACTCCCCCGGCGAGCGGTCGGCCCGCGCGTCCTCATCCCTGAAGCACGGCGCGATTTGGTAGTATCTGTCAAAGCCGGAGGCCATGAGCAGCTGCTTGAACTGCTGCGGGGCCTGCGGCAGCGCGTAAAACATCCCGTGGTGCTTGCGGCTGGGCACCAAATAGTCGCGCGCGCCCTCCGGCGACGACGCCGTGAGGATAGGCGTTTGAATCTCAATAAACCCCAATTCCTCCATCTTGCGCCGCAGGAACCGCGTTATCTCAAAGCGCGTCACAATGTTTTTATGGACGGCGGGATTGCGCAAATCCAAAAAACGGTATTTAAGCCGCACGTCTTCTCTGGTCTGCGTTGATTCTCCCACGTCGAACGGCATCTGGCGGGCCGGCCGGCTCAGAATATCAACAGTCTCGACCCTCAGCTCAACCTCTCCGGTCTCTATTTTGGGATTTACCGTGTCGCTTGAGCGCTCGGACAAAACGCCCTCGGCCGAAATGACGCACTCGCGCCCAAGCCCCTTGGCCAGCGCCTCGTCGTGAAATACGATCTGCGTCGTGCCGTAATGATCCCTCAGATCCGCGAAAACCACTCCGCCGTGGTCGCGTATGGTGTCAATCCATCCGGCCAGCCTTACCCGCCGGCCCACACCGTCTTTGCGCAGTTCGCCGCAGTTATGCGTTCTGTACCTGTTCATGCCAATCCCTCTCAATAGCTGAAAAAATAAGCCCTCAAAAACAACAGTTTTTGAGGGACGGGACAAATCCCGCGGTGCCACCCACATTGGCGCGCGAACGCGCCCAGCTTTTATATTCAGTTGCGCGCGGAAAGGTGTTGCCCGTTCCACTACTCCCCCAATCGGCGCTTTCAGCCAGCGGGCCATACCCGGGAAATAACGTACTGCCGCTTGGCGCCGAATCTCTGTTGGGGTTTCCAAAAAGACGGGGGCCCTTCTTGGGGTCATTTTCAAAATCCTTGCCAATAGTATCACACGCAGTCCGGTTTGTCAACACCAATTCAAGAACGCCGCGCGGCGGGCAGGGCGTGAATGGCGGCCGCACAACACCACACCGGCGCAGCGAATTTCGACAAACCCTGTAGGGACGCACAGTGTGCGTCCGCGGTTCATTTTACCACAAAGCGCGCGTCCGGTAGAAGCACCGCAGGGCGTGAGCCGCGCGATATAACGGTTCACTTTTTATGGTTTATCGGCATAAACACTTGACGCGCGAAAGAAATATATGGTAATATTTAAGTGAAATATCTTTAACGGGGAGGCGTTTATCTGTGACCATGAAAACGAGACAGGAGATAAAAGAGCTGGCCAAGCAGGCCATGAAGGAACAGCAGGGGACGTGTATACTTATCGCGCTGTTAGTCGCGGCGGCGGGCATTATCGGCAGCTTATTAGGCCTTACGCCTATCATCGGGCCCATGATCTCGATAGTCGTCTCACTGTGTCTGATTGTCGTCAACGTCGGCTTGTGCGGCGCGTTCGTCTCCGTATGGCGCAGGCAGAAAATCGACGTCGTAGCGCCGTTTGAGACCTTGAAGGTCAACTTCGCGCGCAAACTGGGCGGCATGTATTGGATGGCTCTGTGGACTCTCCTGTGGACGTATTTGTTTATTATCCCCGGAATCATCAAGGGCCTCGCGTATTCCATGACCCCTTATATTTTGGCCGACTGCCCCAACGTCACCGCGACAGACGCGCTCAAGCTTTCCATGCGCATGACCAAAGGGTACAAGGGCGAGCTGTTTGTCTTTCACCTCAGCTATATCGGATGGTGGCTGTTATCCGCCCTGACGTTCGGTATCCTGACTCTTGTGTATGTGACGCCTTATTACAGCACGGCGATGGCGGGCTACTATGAGGAATTGCGCGAAAGAGCGGTCGCCTCCGGCGCTTTAAGGGCTGAGGAGCTGGCGTAGGAATCATAGGTATCAAAGGGGCAAGCGTGACGCTTGCCCCTATTTTATCATTCCGCGCGCCTTGAGATCCGAAACCAGCAGGTCGGTCACCATACCGTAACTGCTCACGCCCTCGGGCTGGCCCATAGTTTTAAGATAAGCGTCGTTAACGGCCTCGCCCGCCTCGCTGAACACGCCGCCAAACGCCTCCTCGTAATACTCATAATGCTCCCTCACACGCCCCATATCGGCCAGAACGCCTTCCTCCAAGCCATCCCATACAGCCCACGCCAAAAACGGGTCGGCGGCGGACAGCGCGTTGGAAACATGTATAAACGCCACAAACGCGCCCGCATAACGCACGGACGGCTCGTCCGAACGCCTGCACGCCAATATGCCGATTAAATTAGCCTCGTCCTCGGCGGCCGCGCCCTGACGGTGCGCCGTCTCATGGGCCATGGTGAACGCTATGCTGGGCCACGGGGTGTCGGGGTTTACGCAGCTTTCGGCCGTCCACGGTATATATATGCCCGAAACGCCGGTATAGGATTGCAGCGGCCAGAAGGTGATGCGCTTGACTTTAGCGCCGTGTGGCGTAAAAAAGCCGTAGGCTTCGGCGAGCGACCTGTAAGCTTGGGCTACGCCGTCGCGCGCCTCGCCGAATGTCGGCGGAAGCATCCGCAGGTCGTCGCCGCGCGGTACGGCCAGCGACGTCTCGTTCAGCTCGCCGCCCAGTATAAACGCGGCGGCGGCCAGCGTTTCTTTGGAATAAGGATCGCGCGTGTAGCCCATCCGCGCCGCCGGCCCCGGCAGAGAGTAATTAAGGCCCCACAGCCATATAAACAGCGCGGCGGCCGCGCCCGTCCAGACGAGCGTCACCGCCGCCGCGCGCGATATGCCGCGCCCGCCGCCGCGTACGGCCCTTATAACAGCGCGCGCCCAATATACGGCCGCGGTCACGGCCAGCGCCGCTATCAGCAGCTCACCCGCGCTGAACGGCACAAAGCCCGTGGCATACGACAACACCATGCCCGCGTTCCGCGACCAGACCGGAAACCAGCGCTCAAACAGCCCCGGCCTGACCGAGGCGAGCGCGAACGGCGCGGCGGCGGACGCCCACAGGCACACCGCCCAAATATAAAGCCGGCGCGTCCTATTCATTGCCGTCCCCCGTGTATCGCATATTACGTTCCAGCAAATGAAGCCTGTCGGAGTAATGCCTGTCCGTCGGCATCGAGGGGCCGCCGAGACCGGACGGTCTGACGCGGCTTATTACGTTTTCCAAAAACTCAGGCAACGGGGTTTTGGGTACGTTTTGGTTGTGCGGGCACGCCTGCTGGCAGATATCACAGCCCCATATATACGGCGTCAGCCTCAGCGTTTCAAGCCGCGCGGAATCGCTGTTTTGCGTGATGTGCGAGATACAGCGCTCACGGTCGAACACCCGCCGCTCCCCGTCCCGTGATATGGCGCCCGTCGGGCACGCGGACTCACAGGCGGGCGCGCCGTCACAGCCGTTACAGTATCCGAGCGGCTGTGATAAGGGCAGGCGGCTGTCGCACAGCACGGCGCTCAAAGCGATATACGAGCCGTATGTACCGTCGATCGCGAGTCCGTGACGGCCCGTGAACGCTACTCCCGCCAGGCGCGCGGCTTCGACAATGGGCAGCGGCCAGCCGTTTTTGAGGGGATGGAAGCGCGCGCCCTGAAACGCCGCGCTCATCGCGCCGGCGGCGGCGCTGACGCGGCGGAACACAGCCATATGGTAATCGGCGGCGCGCGCGAACTGCGCGATCATACCGCCGCGCGCGGCGCCTGAAGGGTTATCCTCACCCGTGAAAAACGGGAACGAGCCTACTATGGCGCAAAGCGGCTCAAAGGGCAGCGCGGCCATACGCTCGCTCATGCGCCGGGTCATAAACGGGCGCAGGGCGCCAACCTCACACACGCCCGCGCCCGCCGCGCCGTTTTCAAGCAGTATATCCACTAATTCAAAAAGTCTTTTAGCTTCTTGGAGCGGCTCGGATGGCGCAGCTTGCGCAATGCCTTGGCCTCTATTTGGCGTATGCGTTCGCGCGTCACCTGAAACTCACGCCCGACTTCCTCAAGCGTGCGTGTGCGGCCGTCCTCGATGCCAAAGCGCAGCCTCAGCACCTTTTCCTCACGCTGTGTCAGCGTCCCAAGCACATCGACGAGCTGTTCCTTGAGCAGCGTGTACGACGCGGCCTCGGCAGGCTCGGACGCGTCCTCGTCGGGGATGAAGTCGCCCAGATGCGAATCCTCCTCCTCGCCGATGGGGGTTTCAAGGGAGACCGGCTCCTGCGCTATTTTCATTATGTCGCGCACCTTTTCGATGTTCATGTTCATCTCGGCGGCGATTTCCTCAGGGGTCGGGTCATGGCCCAGCTCCTGAAGAAGCTGCCGCGATACGCGTATCACCTTATTTATGGTTTCTACCATATGGACGGGTATGCGTATGGTGCGGGCCTGATCCGCGATGGCGCGCGTGATGGCCTGGCGTATCCACCATGTGGCGTATGTGGAGAACTTATATCCCTTTGTGTGGTCGAATTTTTCGACGGCCTTGATAAGCCCGAGGTTGCCCTCCTGTATCAAGTCCAAGAACAGCATACCGCGGCCGACGTAGCGCTTTGCGATACTGACGACAAGGCGCAGGTTGGCTTCGGCAAGCCATATCTTCGCGCGTTCGTCGCCGTTGCACATGCGCTCCGCAAGCTCGATTTCCTCCGAGGCGGACAGCAAATCGACCTTCCCGATCTCCTTGAGATACATGCGTACCGGGTCGTCAATGTTAAAGCCTTCCATCAGCGTCTCGGGATCGACAAGCTCCTCGGGGGGTATCTCGTCAACCTCGTCCAAATCCTCCGGCGGCTCTTCAGGAATATCGTCGAGATATTCCTCGACCTGCAACTCGATGCCCAAGCCCTCAAGCGTGTCATAGAGCCTGTCGATCTGTTCCGGGTTCATATCAAGGTCTTCCAGCGCGTCCATCAATTCCTTGGTGGTCAGCTTGCCTTTTTTCTTACCAGTCTCGATAAGCTCCTTGATGGCGTTTTTTTTATCTTCCGCGTTGCTCATATGACTGCTCATCCTCCCGTGTAAATTAACCCGAACGCGGTGTTATTTTTTCATACTCTGTAACGCCCGTGCCAGCACGGGATCCTCGCCCAGCGCGACCGCCTCGCGCGCCGCGCTCGCGCGCAGTATTATGCCCAAGCAATCCTCGGCGGCCTCATTGATTCTGGAGCGTTCGGCGGGGCGCTGCAGCACACCCGCCAGATGCGCCGTCTCCTCCGACGTCAGCGACTGCGACAGCACCGCTAAAGATACCGGCGCGCCGGCTTCCCTGCGGCACACTGCCTGTTCCCATACATTGCTCAAAAACGGCACCGAGAAATGCGATGCGGTCAGGCGCGTTTGAAGAACGTCAATAAGCTCCGGATTTTGCAGTACAAGGCCGATCAGCGACTCCTCGGCGCGCGCCGACCTCAAATCAGCGGCGCCTGCTCCCCGCGGCGCGGCGCGCCGCGCCCGGCTGGGCGCCTTCCCCCCCCCCCCCCCCCCCCGCCTTTTTGAGGCGGCGGCTCGGGCGCGTTTTGTT
>WRLW01000110.1 GCA_009777435.1 Oscillospiraceae bacterium
TCAAACGGCCTGCGGACCCAAATCGAGCCTGTGCGCCTCATATCGGCGTCCCAAGGCTCGTCAAGCACGCGCTCAGGCCAGTCGCCGTCATCGAAATCGGGCCGCTGCCAGCCCTCGAGCAGTCCGGCGTCCGCCTGGTCAAACGCGGCGTAATAGGCCGCGCTGCGGGCCTGCTCCTCTCGCATGACCTCGCCGACGCGTTCCGGGATATGGGCCGCGTCCTCAGGTAAAAGCGCCGAGCGCTCCATCCACGCGCATATGGGCGTACCGCCCACGGCGGCCGCCAGCAGGCCGACAGGCACGCCGTACCGCTCATAAAGCCGCTTGGCGAAAAAGTATCCCACGGCGGTAAACTCCGAAACCGTCTCCGGCGCGGCGCATACCCAGCGCCCGCCGTTAAGGCCGTCGCGCGGCGCTTTGAAGTCATACTCCTGCGGTACGGCGAACAGTCTTATGTCCGGGTTGCCCGCGCCGCAAAGCTCTTCCGGGTATATGTGCCTGACGCGCCCCATTGGCAGCTCCATGTTGGACTGGCCGCCGCACAGCCATACGTCGCCGATAAGGATATCGTTTATAACCAACTCGTCCCCGGCCGCCTCGATTTTCATGGAATACGGGCCGCCCGCCTCAAACACGCCCAGAGCGATCCGCCAAGAGCCGTCGTCGCGCGCGCGGCCCGTAAACGCCTCGCCCATGAACCCGACCGTCACGCCGCATCCGGGCTTGGCGCGCCCGCATACCTCGGAGGCGCGGCCGCGCTGTATTACCATCCCGTCTGAAATCAGCGGAGAAACCGACAGGGCCATATTTTCAATCCTTTCGCTTTTGTTTATAGCCGTCAGGCCGGTTCGGGGCTGCTCTCAGGCTCGCCGGCGTCGCCGGGCGGCGTTTCCGGCTCATCCCCGGCGCCGTCGTCCGGTTCGGAAATCGGTTCGGGAGCCGGCTCGGGAATGGGGGCCGGCTCGGGCAGCCAATCCATCTGGAAGGTCGAGTGGGAAATCTTGCCGTCCAGCTCAAGCGTCATGGGCGCCTTGCCGCCCGACGGCACGCCGTAGAGCGTCACCCTGTCCCATATATCAAAGGGCAGCTTTTTGCTTTCGGTCAGGCCGGGCCGCGTGCCGTACACGCCGTCCGCCTCCTGCCATATCAGAGCGTAGCTGCCGTTGATTATGTAGTAGCCGATGGGCCGAAGCCCGGTTTGCGGCGGCGCTTCCCACAGCGGCTCCGGGTCGCCTACCGGCGCGCCGGTTCTCGTTATGCCGAGACGGTAGATTACCTCGCGCTCATCGTTTGCGACGGTATAGAGCAGCCACATGTCATTACCGTCGATGGCTATCAGCGGATTGCGCGCGTCCGCGCCCGAAGGAGTCACCGGCGTGTTTTGGACGAGCCTGAAGGTGCCGCCGGGTATCTGGGCGTTCAGCAGGAACACGCCCGGAATGTCGCTCAGCCTGTCTATGGCCATAAACGGCTGTTTAATACCGCTGTGGTAGACCGCCGATATGGTGCTGTCGGCCTGCGGCTTGCCGGTGAAGCATGAATACGGCCCCTGCACGCTCTTGGTGTTGCCCACATACCAATTGACGCCGTTTCTGCGCATCTGGTAATAGTAGATTTTCCCATTGCCCGAATGTCTGAGTATGGCCGTCCGTTCGGCCGGCAGCTCATCAAGCGGCATTTGCATAGGCACGACCGGAGGCTTGGGGCTGGGGTTCTTCTCGGCCGTGATCACCGGTATCTCCTCGCCGTCGCGCAGCAGGCGCGCGTGTACCACAAAGCGCGCGTCCTCGAAGTCATAGTCGCAGGTGGACAGCGAGAGTACGCGGTCGTCCGCGTTTACGTCCACGTTTGTGATTATCTGGCTGCGGTCGTTTATCTCCTCAAGCAGATACTCAAAGTCCGAGTCGCTCATATGGGTGTCGATATAGCCGTAATCCGGCTCGCAGGTATAGGCCGCGAACACCATCCACGTCGTCACGCCGGTCAGTCCGTCGAGTATTATAACGGGCGCTTTCTCAACGGTGGCGGGGTCGCGGTACTTTAGCAGCGGCGCGAACATGGTGCCGTCGGTCATCTTGTGCCCGAAAATAACGTTGTTTTTGTTGGTGAGCAGCCGGTTATTGTAGCAGTTCAGGAACAGGCAGCCGTGTTTGGACGGCTTGCCCTCAAAGTCTGTTCTGATATATTTCGTGTTGGTTCCGGCCCAGACATAAGGCTCCTTGATACCCAAGCCGTCAATCAGCAGAAAGCCGCGAAAATCCTCGTTTATCTCAAGAAGATCCGCGAAGCGCACACGCCCCTCAAGCTCCCTGAGCGCAAGCAGCTCCGCCTCCGTTATCACAGGCGGCGGCTCAACGCCGCCGGCCGTGTCCTCCGTGTCCGCGGAAATGGGCGCGACGCTCGGAAACACGGGCGGCTGGAACTCGGTATGCTCCGGGAGGCTGTCGTACAGATCGGCGAGCTTGCCGCCCATGCTCTTGTGCGAAAACGAATTCCACATGTAGTAGCCGATATATACCAGCGCGGCCACGGACACACAGCCGCACAAGGCGGCCAATATCTGCCACACGCGCCTGCCGCGCGGCGGCTTTTTGGCCGCGGCTTCGCCGGGCTCGGGAGCGTCCGTTTCGCCGTCTTGGCCTGCAGCCGTCAGCTCATCGACCATCTCCATGATTTCGCTCCAGCCGGCATCGTCCGAGGCGGCTTCGGCGGGCTCGGGCTCAATCTCCGCGGCGGTCTCGTCCGCGACGGCTACGGCGATTCCTCCGTCGTCGTCCGGGACATCCGTGGTATCGGGGATGTCCTCGACGATTTCGGCGGAGGCGTCCGGGGCGTCCGCGAGATATTCGCCGGGCGCGGCGTTTTCATCGGCTTGGTTCGGATTGCCGGTTTCGTGGCTGTTCATATAAAATCACCTCTGCTAAAGGAAACCATCAAAAATATTATACTATAAATCGCGGCAAAAAAAAGCCCTGACCGTTAATTTTACAATCAGGACATAAATCGTCAATATTCGATTTCAAGCCGCCTGACCGTGGCCTCGCCGTACTCGCAGAACACGCCCAGAAACACGCCCGTAAAGGTCATAAACCGCGTCACCTCGGTACACAGGCCCTGAATCGCGCCCGTGCCCAAGGCCATGCGCTCGCCTCCCCGGGGCGTCACATAAAACGCGTAGCGCTCCGTGTCGGCCTCTATCTCTATCAGGGCCTCGCCGCACGGCACCGGAACGGAGACGGTCACATCCATATCATACACGCGCTTGCCGAGGCAGGCGCGGAAGGCTTCGCCGTCGTGCCGTATATAAGCGCTGTAATGGTGTTCGTTTGTATAATAGGCCGCGATGCCCGCCTTTGAGAGCGCCCCGACGCTCACGCGCGCGGACGCGTACGTCTTGTGTTCCTTCTGCCTCACGCCTATGAACGCCGGCGACACGCCGTCCTCACAGAGCGGTATGCCGCCGCCCGCCATGCGCAGGCCGCCGGGCGTGAACGAATACCGGGACATGTCGGGGTTGCGGATGAATGTGTATTCGGGATGAAAAGCCCCGCCGCCAAAGTCGTCGGCAAACCGGACGCCGCGCTTTTTTACCTCGCCGCCGGGCAGCGGGGCCTCCCCCTCAAGCGCCAGCGTCCCGCCGTCCCCGACCACGGGCCAGCCCGCGCCCGCGCCGTCGTCCTCCCAGCGCAGCGGGGCAAGAAAGGTCTCGCGCCCGAGGTTATGGTGGCAGTTGCCCGGCAATTGCCGGACGCCCAGCGCCACCATCCACCATCCGCCGTTTTGGTCTTGCGTGATATCGGCGTGCCCGGTGCATTGTATGGGGCTGTCCTGCGCGTTTCTGTCCCTGTGGGTAAGTATGGGATTGTGCGGGCACGGCTCAAACGGGCCGTATGGCGCCGCGCCGCGGAACATTGTTACCATATGGCCGTAGCTGGTGCCGCCTTCGGCTATCATCAGATAATACATGCCGCCGATTTTATACATGTGCGGCGCTTCCGGGTGACGTCCCTGCCATCCGGGCGTCAGCAGTACGGAGTCTGACAGCTGCCCGCCGGTCAGCGGATCGACCGCGCAGCCGTATATACCGGGGCGGCCGCCCATATTTGTGGTGGACTGGAAATAACACACTCCGTCGTCGTCGAATGTCAGCGACGGGTCGATGCCGCCCTGCCTCACCCAGCGCGGCTCCGACCACGGGCCTCCGATGTCCTCCGCGTGTACTATGAAATTGCCCCCGCCGGAGACGTTGGTGGTCGTCATGTAGAACATGCCGCCGTGATGGCGCAGCGTGGGGGCGTATATGCCGCCCGACGCGCGGCAGCCGGCTAACGGAAGCTGTGAGGCGCGCGTGAGGCAATGCCCTATAAGCTCCCAGTCGGCCAGATTGCGGCTGTGGTATATGGGCACGCCCGGAAAGAACTCGAAGGTAGACGTGACTATATAGAAGTCCTTCCCGACCCGGCATATGCTCGGGTCGGGATTGAAGCCCCTGATTACCGGATTAAAATATTTCGCCATCTGAAAAGCTCATCCTTTCACAGGGCCGGCATAAGCCTCGGCCCGCAGTCTGTCAATGGCGGCCGCGTCCCCGGCGCTGAGGACATAACGCCCGCTGCCCTCGGACAGCAGCGCCCGCAGGCGTTCCATAAATGTCTCCACATCCATGTGCGCGAGCCAATGATTAAGGTTTTCCACCCGCGCCGACACGGAGCGTATACCCCGGCCCTGATATTTTTCCTCGCTGTACCGCAAAAGGCCGTCCATTTGGGACAGGTCGGCCGAAAACAGCAGCGTGCCGTGATACAGCGCGCGGTCGCCGACGCAGGCGTGGGCGCAGCCGGACACTTTTTTGCCGCCGACCAAGATATCGTTGCGGCCTGAAAGCTCCCCCGTCACTCCCATCTCCGCGAGCGCGGCCACTATCGGGCGGGCAAAAGGCCCAAAGTCCATCTCATGCTTACCCTCAAAGGTGAACATATAGGTGTAGTTGACGTTGCCCAGATCGTGAAAGACGGCGCCACCGCCCGTAATGCGGCGCACCACGGGTATGCCGCGCTCACGCGCCAGCGCGGTGTCCACCTCCGCCTCCATATCCTGATTCTTTCCGATGATGACCGAGCGGCCGTTGCGCCACAGCATGGCAATGGATTCCCGCCGCGACCTGAGCAGATACTCCTCGGCCGCGAGGTTCCACGCCGGGTCGGTGCCGTCGTTGTCAATCCACAGCATTGTGCAGCTCCCTGCCCAACCGGCCGTAGTGCCGGATTTTTTGGTCTATCGGCATGTCCGCGTAAATCAGAGCGCGTGAGATATCCTCCGACGCCGCGGCCTCGTGACCGATCAGCGCCCATGTAGTGTCCCGCAGGTTGGCGAACATCGGGGCGCGCATTGCCTCGCATATAAACGGCTGGCCCGGCGAGTTAATGTCCTCGCCGCTGATTTGAAGCATCTGATGCTTCTCACACAGCGCGCGCAGGCGAAGAAGCTGTTCGCGCGTGTTGCGCGACGGCATGTATGAAATCGCCCTGAACCCTATATCGCGCAGTATGGCCATCAGCTCGTCCAGATAGCCGTCCTCGAATAGCTGCGCTTTTTTGTCGCCGGTGACGGAGCTTGTCACATCGCCCAGATAC
>WRLW01000111.1 GCA_009777435.1 Oscillospiraceae bacterium
CGCTCGAACGACTCCATTCCGACATAAGCCCTCAGCGACGCCTGGCGCACGCGCCCGGACACATGAGCCTCCAGCGCTGCGGCCAGCGTGTTGCGGTGCGCCCCCAGCGCGCCGTAATACAGCTCATAGGTCTCGCGGCGATAGCGCGCGTCCCCGCTCGACAGCGCGCGCGCCATCTCGGACGACGTGGCCGGAACCGAATCGCCGTCGGGCCGCGTCACATAAGGCGGGTTGAAATCGGCGTTTAACACGATTACGGCTAACTCCGCCGGGAACACCAGCGACGGCGTTATCTCACGCAACAGCGATTCCGCCGCGCCCTTTTCACTGCCCGCGCCCGCTATCAGCGCGTCAAGCATACGCGTATGCGCGGCGAAGCGCTTGTCCGAGCGACATTCGCGAAGATACCGTTCAGACAGCGAGGTCATCTGTCCCAGCAATCCGCCCATTTGCGCCTCAAAGCGCGCGGCGGCGTTTTTCAGGCCCCTGTAACGCTCCTGAACGGCGGCGTCACGCTGGTCGGCGGCGTATGCCAGATAGGCGTAGGCGTACAGCCTCTCAAACGTCTCGTTGCTCTCCGACAGCAGCCTGAACGCTCCCAGCAGCGGTTCCGGCTTGTCTAAACACCCGTCCAGCGCGGCGATCTGCTCCCTCAGACCCCAAAACGCGCGCGCGTGGTCATACGCCTGCGGCGACTCATATATATCGGCGGCCGAAAATTCCGCGATGCCCGAAAGCTCCGGCGGCCCCGCCGCCGCCATGCCGCCGGGGGCATGAAAAACGGTTATTAGCGTCGATAGGGCGGCAAGCTTGCATACGAAGCGTTTTGCGCGTGAAGCGCGGCATCTTAAGCTCATGTCGGATACCCCTTATTATTTATTTTGGCCCTGATTAGAAAATTTACAAATATCCCAACAAACACCGATTGATTTGTGGTATACTGTTTAGGCAGTCGGTGGAAGCGGGGACGCGAATGACAAACATTGATAGTATTGTAAACAAATTGGCGGCCGCTTATCCCGACGCGCGGTGCGGATTGTCCGGCGCGCGCGGTCACGAGCTGCTGTTCGCGGTTCGGCTGTCGGCTCAATGCACCGACGAACGCGTCAATAAGACCACCCCCGCGCTGTTTGAGGCGTTCCCGTCGCTGGAAGCTTTCGCGGGCGCCGAACCCGCCGAGATCGAGGCTTATATCAGGCCGTGCGGCTATTACAGGCAGAAGGCCCGGGACATCGTTATGTGCGCGCGGCGGCTGCTCGGCGAGTATGGCGGACGGATACCTGATACGCTTGAGGAGCTGCTGACGCTTCCCGGCGTTGGCCGCAAGACGGCCAACCTTATGCTCGGCGAGCTATACGGCCAACCGGGTATCGTCGCGGACACGCACTGCATACGCCTCTCCAACAGGCTGGGGCTTGTGGAGTCCCCCGACCCGGCGCGTGTCGAACGCGAGCTGGCGGCGCTCATACCGCCGCGCGAGCAGCTCTCATTCTGTCACCGGCTGATTTTGCACGGCCGCGCCGTATGCCGGGCGCGCGGGGCGCTCTGCGGCCAATGTGTGCTGCGGGACGAGTGCGCGGCTATAGTAAATTATAAAGGAGGTGTTAAGCGAAACATGTCGCGCGGTAATAACTCATCATCTATGTATAAACAAAAAACTATATGATGTATTAGAAAGGAAGAAAGAGTATGTCTATTGGCCTGTTTATAGACGGCCAGTACCTATACCAGGTTGTAGGCCGCCGGAAGATCGACTTCATAAAGCTGCGTGAAATGGTGGAGCGTGAACTGAACGACATTATCGACGAGGGCTATTACTTCAGCGCCGACGACGACCCGCCCCTTGCCGAGAAATTTCACAACGCGCTGTCTTATCCGCCGCCCTCCGGCCCCGGCCTGCGCGTCAAGGTCTATTGGTTGCAGCGTAAAAAGCTCTTTTGGCCTGACGGCACTCCCGTAATTCATCCAACCGAGCGTTTCCAATACGAGTCCATCACGCAAAAGGCCGTTGACGTCGGATTGATGTACCATCTGACGCGGGCCTTCCACAAACGCCAGTTCACAAGGCTGGCGCTGATATCCGGGGACGGCGACTTTCACGAGCCGGTTCAGAATCTGGTCGAAAACGAGAATGTCGAGCTGTATCTCGTGGGGTCGATGAACTCAATGTGGGGCGAGCTTCGCCCTTATGCCCGCCGTATTCTCGAAATCGACAGGGAGCCCCTGATTTCAGAGCTGCTGTACAGGCCCGCAGGCTACGGCTCGGCGGCGTCCCACAGCTCGGCGGCATCCAACAGCAATGCGGCGGCTTCAAGCACCGCCGCCACGACCACGGGACAATAACCGCGCGAAATAATATCGCGGCGCTGAGAAGGGATGGTAAATCGTTATGAGCGTCAAGGTCATAGGTGCGAGTCTGCCCAATATACCCTGGCAGGACAAGCCGGACAATCTCCGCCCCGTGTGGCGGTACGGCGGCAACCCGATCATCGGCCGCAACCCTTCGCCGGGCGTCGCCCGCATTTTCAACAGCGCGGTGCTGCCTTATAAAGACGGCTATGTCGGCGTGTTCCGAGGCGAGCAGACCGACGGCGTGCCGCATATTTATCTCGGCTTCAGCGCGGACGGCATCAAGTGGGACTTTCAGACCGAGAAGATACCGTTTACAGACGGCGGCGGCCAGCCCTTTATGCCGCGATACGCTTATGACCCGCGTTTGGTCGAGATCGAGGGCGTCTATTATATCATCTGGTGCCAGGATTTCTTCGGCGCGTCGATCGGCATGGCCAAGACCGTCGATTTCAAAACCTTCACACGGTTAGAGAACCCGTTTATCCCGTTCAACCGCAACGCCGTGCTGTTCCCCAGAAAAATAAACGGCACGTTCCGCCTGCTGTCGCGTCCCAGCGACAGCGGGCACACGCCGTTTGGGGATATCTTTATCAGCGAAAGCCCCGACATGGAGTTCTGGGGGCGGCACCGCCATGTCATGAGCCGAGGCCCGGCGTGGTGGGAGAGCGTGAAGATCGGGGCGGGCTCGGCGCCCATAGAGACCGACCAAGGGTGGCTGATTTTTTACCACGGCGTCACCGGCACCTGCAACGGCTTTGTGTACAGCATGGGCGGCGCGCTATTAGACCTTGAGCAGCCGTCGGTCGTGAAGGCGCGCTGTAAAAATTTCCTGCTGACGCCCGAGGAATGGTATGAGGAGCGCGGCTTTGTGCCCAACGTGCTGTTCCCGTGCGCCGCGCTGTGCGACGCCGATACGGGCCGCATAGCGATCTACTACGGCGCGGCCGACTCCTATGTGGGTATGGCCTTCACCACAGCCGACGACGTAATCGGCTACATAAAGCGGAACAATGAGCTGTCCGAGGACGATACCGGGACAGGCAGGCGTTAGGCTTTACGGCCTTAATAAGCGAAAAGAGCCGCAAAGCGCGGCTCTTTTTCGCGGCGTGATTAAACTAAGCGCCGGATTTTCTACCTGTACTTTATATGATACCACAGCTCCACAGCCGAACCGGCGGCCACACAGACAAACACCGCGAAAAAGGCAATGCCTATGTTCGTAAGCCCCGCCGCGGCCCATTGGATTCCCATTAAGGCCGGAGGCGCCAAGCTGATAAGAAATACCGCGACCCTCCCGCGCGTCGTCGCTTTCTTCGCGCCGTCAAGCTTTTCCGCGTCGAAAAGGCCATACAAAACCAGAAGCAGGATAACCGCGATACCGAAAATCCCCAGAATTCCCACAGTGATTATGTTGTAGTTGGCGGGCGGGAATACGGTGATGAAAGCGCCGAAAACCAAAAGAAGCATAAGCGTCACGCCAAGCGTTATATATCCGGCTTTGTGTTCTAAGTTCCTCAGCCGCTCGTCCTTGCCGTAATGCCTGAAATCTCTTTTTGCCTTGTCTATCTCAGTCTTTGCCTGCTGGTCTTGCAAGGGCCGCGCGACGATCAAAATAACCGTGAGGACGATAGACAGCCCAATACATCCGATGTAGATGGGGAGCCTTTCGTCATTTCCCTGAATCAAGGCAAAGATGATGCTGACTACCCCGAAGGAAAAGGAGCCGCCCATAACCAATTGCAGCGTTGTACGGACGATTATCTTGAGCCACGGCTCCTTAACGGCCTTGGTCTCAGGCTCCGCTTTCGGCCAGCATTTCTTTTTTATGGCCTCAAGCGTCAGCACGAGGAAAAGAAGCAAGCCGATTAGACCGGCGATACCCTTCGGGTTTTCAAGCCATCCATGCCATCCCCATAAAACTCCAATACCAAAAAACAGCAGCCAGTAAAAAACCGAAAATATGTGTTTGCCTATTTTGCTCTTTTTCATTGCGCATCCCCCTCATAGATAAATATGTCCTCGATTTGCATCCCGAAATACGCGGCGACCTTAAAGGCCAGTATGATGGACGGATTGTACCGCCCGTTTTCCAGTGAGCTTATGGTCTGCCGTGATACCTCCAGCGCCTCGGCCAGCTCCTCCTGCCGCAAACCCCGCTCTTTGCGGATTTCCTCAATCCGGTTCTTCATTTCACCCCTCCTTGTAAAGCTTGCTTTACATAAAGATAACACATCCCTCGAAACATGTCAAGCGTGCTTTACAAATTTTTATTCCGAAAACAAAAACCCCGCCTGGCAATACCAGGCGGGGCCGCAAAACGGGGGGTTAGGGTGAGGTTCCAACCTCAAGACCGGATACGTCCACAGTAATTATCAAAAGCCGTGTCCGTGATGTGGTGGGTGTGGCTGGCTCGTAAATGGTGATGGTTATGTTTTTGGAGCCGTCATCCGCGCCGGCCAGTGTGAAAATGGTTAGAGTTTCAGTGCGGTAATCAAGTACCTCGATATTTTTGGTGTTATTGGGGATATTATAAGTGCCGGCGTAGGCAGGGTTTATGATATCAACGTCAACCGCTCCAGTGTGTCCTGTTGCCGCGATAAGATCCTCCCAGTCGAGGGTTATAAAAGCATAAGCATCATTCGTTTCACTTGCGTCAAATAACGTATCGCCGTAAGCATCCTCCAATGTCGTCCCGTCAAAAGCAGTGCCACCAATATCCGCCCCTGCGCTCACCTCGCCGGTTACTGTGTACGCAACCTTGGGAACGCCATATGCTACAGATACAGACGCGGATACGGTTATGTCACCCTCAGCCGGCAGTTGTGCCGCTTTTTTATCTGCATCTAACAAATTCTTCAGCTCTTCTGCTTCGCGGGACAGCGACATAGACGCTTCGGTAACGTTTCTATCAACTTGGTTATATTTGATATCAAGCAACCAGCTTTCGCTTGCCGCGAGACCGCTATAGCCAAAGTCTCGGTTCGATTTTGCCGTCGGCTTTATGCGTATGGGGAAGCTTACATCGGCTGCGATTTTAGGCAGTTTGCCCCATTTGCCCTGAATACTTCGCACTTCGTACATGCTGTCAAGGCTGATTTTCCCGTTTCGGGGGTCAATTTTGTCTGCCTTATAGAACGGCGCCCTTGGCGCGAGCTTGTATTCCTGCTTCGCCGTGCGTTTTTTATCCGTACCGCCAGTCCAGACGGTAATTTTTGTTTCAGCCGTCCCTAAGTAATCGCTAAGTGTCACCTTTGTGCCCTTGTCGGCGGTTATT
>WRLW01000112.1 GCA_009777435.1 Oscillospiraceae bacterium
GAAAATAGAGGACATACGCATAATCGATCGCGCGAAGTGCCTGCTGATTTCGCATTTGAATATGAGCGAACAGGATGCCCACAGGTTTATGGAAAAGCAGGCGATGGATTTGCGCTCCACAAGAAGGGCCGTCGCCGAAGGGATTCTGAAAACATACGAAAGCTGAACACGGGTATACGGCGCCGCTTCCGCGGGCAGCGAAGGGGCGAATATAAATTAAAGTCTGCAAGGAGTGAGCTGAGATGCCAGGGAGGACAGACATCCATACCGTTTTGATCATCGGGTCGGGCCCCATCGTCATCGGTCAGGCCTGTGAGTTTGACTATTCGGGGACGCAGGCGTGCAAGGCGCTGCGGAGCTTGGGCTATAAGATCATACTGGTCAATTCCAATCCCGCCACGATTATGACCGACCCTGTTGTGGCCGATGTGACCTACATCGAGCCTCTTAACGTCACAAGGCTTACGGCCATCATCGCCAAGGAGCGCCCCGACGCGCTGCTGCCGAACTTAGGGGGTCAGTCGGGCCTCAACCTGAGCCTTGCTCTGCAAAAGGCCGGCGTGTTAGATAAATACGGCGTTAAGGTAATCGGCGTTCAGCTTGACGCGATAGAGCGCGGGGAGGATCGCATTGAGTTCAAAAAAGCGATGGACAAGCTGGGCGTGGAGATGCCCGGAAGCTTCGAGGCCCTGTCCGTCGGGCAGGCCGAAAAGGTCGCCGAGGAACTGGGCTACCCCGTTGTAATCCGTCCCGCGTATACGATGGGAGGAACCGGGGGCGGCCTTGTATACAACAAGGAGGAGCTGCGGGTGGTCGCCGCCAGAGGCATACAGGCGTCGATTATTGGGCAGATTCTGATTGAGGAAAGTATTCTGGGCTGGGAAGAGCTTGAGGTCGAGGTCGTCAGGGACGCCAAAAATCAGATGGTCGCCGTTTGCATGATCGAGAACATCGACCCGGTGGGCGTCCATACCGGCGATTCGTTCTGCTCGGCGCCCATGCTGACCATAGATCAGGGTTTGCAGGAAAAGCTGAGGCGTATAGCGTTCAGCATCGTTTCGGAGGTCGGGGTAATCGGCGGGACAAACGTACAGCTTGCCCACGACCCCGGCACGGGCAGGGTGGTCGTCATCGAGATTAACCCAAGGACATCCCGCTCCTCGGCCCTCGCGTCCAAAGCCACCGGATTCCCTATCGCTTATGTGTCGTCGCTTTTGGCCGCGGGGCTTACGCTGGACGAGATCCCCTACTGGAAAGAAGGCTCGATGGATAAATATGTGCCGCACGGGGATTACGTCGTCCTGAAATTTGCCCGGTGGGCCTTTGAGAAGTTCGCGGGCATCGAGGATAGGCTCGGCACGCAGATGCGGGCGGTCGGAGAGGTAATGAGCATCGGGCGCACCTTTAAGGAAGCGTTTCAAAAGGCGATCCGCTCGCTTGAAATCGGCATAAGCGGTCTGGGCTTCGCCAAGAATTTCCACACGCTCGGCGAGGAAAAGCTGCTTCAAGCCATAGCCGTCCCCAACAGCGAGAGGTACTTCGCCATATATGAGGCCCTCCGCAGGGGAATCGGCGTGGAGCAAATCCATAGCCTGACCAAAATCAAGCGGTATTTCCTTGAGCAGATGGGCGAGCTTGTGGAGCTGGAGACCGAAATCCTGTCCTACCGCGAAAGGGTCTTGCCCGACGAGCTGCTTTTAAGGGCCAAGAAGGACGGCTTCGCGGACAAGTATCTCTCCTTTCTGCTGGAAGTGCCTGAGGAATACATCCGCCTGCACAGGAAGGTGGCCGGCATATGGGAGGACTGGGACATCGTGCCGGTCAGCGGCGCCGACGCCGAATACTTCTACTCGACCTACAACGGCTTGGGGGCGCTGGGCGGCGAGCTGGCCGCCTCGAGGGCAAAGCGCGGAATCAAGGCAAAGCCCGCGGACGGCCGCCAAAAGGTTATCATACTGGGGGGCGGCCCCAACAGAATCGGGCAGGGCATCGAATTTGACTACTGCTGCGTGCATACGGCGATGGCGCTCCGCGAACTGGGCTTTGAGACCATTATGGTAAACTGCAACCCCGAAACGGTTTCCACCGACTACGACACGTCGGACAAGCTCTATTTCGAGCCTTTGACGGTCGAGGATGTTTTGCAGATATGCCGCCGCGAACAGCCGCTGGGCATAATCGTTCAGTTCGGCGGGCAGACGCCGCTCAATATCGCTATGGAGCTGAAACGGGCCGGCGTACCGGTCTTAGGGACGGCGCCGGAGGTAATCGCGCTTGCCGAGGACAGGGACTTGTTCAGAAAAATGATGGATCGCATGGATATACCCATGCCGGAATCCGGGATGGCGCGCCATTATGAGGAGGCGTCCGCAGCGGCGAACGAGATAGGGTATCCTGTCATGGTCAGGCCGTCGTATGTTTTGGGCGGCCGCGCGATGGAGGTGGTCTTTGACGGCGAGCAGATGAGAAATTACTTTAAGGCCAACGCGCGGTATATCGGCGCCGGCGCGCCCATCCTGATCGACCGCTTTTTAGACAATGCCCTTGAGTGTGAGGCGGACGCTCTGGCCGACGGCGCCGCCGCGTTCGTACCGGCCGTAATGGAGCATATCGAATACGCCGGCATCCATTCGGGCGATTCGGCCTGTGTGATCCCCCCCGTAAATATCACGGAGGAGCAGACCGAAACCATCCGGGAATACACGCGCAGGATCGCCGGCGAGTTAGGCGTCGTGGGCCTGATTAACATCCAATACGCGATACATCAGGGCAAGGTATATGTTTTAGAGGCCAACCCGCGCGCGTCCAGAACGGTTCCGCTTGTCTCAAAGGTGTGCAACCTGAACATGGCCGACCTTGCCGTAAAGCTCATCATGGCGCGGCACACCGGGAGCGCCGTGGACGTCTTGGCCATGAGGAAGCCGGAGACGCCGTATTACGGCGTCAAGGAGGCGGTATTCCCGTTTAACATGTTCCCGGAGGTCGATCCGGTGCTGGGGCCTGAAATGAGGTCAACCGGCGAGGTGCTGGGACTGTCGGATTCCTTTGGGCTCGCGTTTTATAAGGCGCTGGAGGGCACTAAGACCATACTGCCCTTATCCGGCTCGGTGCTGATATCCGTGGCCGAAAAGGACAGGGAGGAATCTTTCCGGGCGGCAAGGCAGTTTGAGCTTCTGGGCTTCAAGATATTCGCCACGAGAGGAACCCACGCGTATCTTGCCGGCAAGGGAATCCAAAGCGAGGTTATCAACAAGCTGTATGAAGGGCGGCCGAATATTGAGGACGCCGTTAAAAACCGCAGCCTTGATATGATAATCAACACGCCCGGCGGCAGCAAGCGCAGCAACGAGGACGACTCCTATATCCGAAAAGCGGCCATCAGATATAACGTTCCCTACATGACCACGCTGACGGCGGCGCTGGCCTGCGCGAAGGGTATCGCGGAAAAAGCCAGAAATCCCGACGAGAAAATATATTCATTGCAGGAATATCATTTGAGAGGGGAATAAACGTGACCAACCTAAAGGTGCCGATGGAGACTTTTATTCATGACGCCTGTGAAAGCATACGCGCGGAGGCCGCGGGGCGGCCGGTTCTGTGCGCGCTTTCGGGCGGTGTGGATTCGGCCGTATGCGCCGTGCTGGCGCACCGCGCCGTGGGCGAAAAACTCACCTGCCTGTTTGTGGATACGGGCCTCATGCGCAAAAACGAGGGGGATCAGGTGACGGGGCTGTTCCGCGGCACATACGCGCTCAACCTGATCCGCGTTGACGCCGAGGAGCGGTTTTTAGCCAGATTAAAAGGCGTGACCGACCCGGAGCGCAAACGCAAAATCATCGGGGAGGAATTTATCCGCGTGTTTGAGGAGGAGGCCGGAAAGCTCGGAGAAATAGGCTGTCTCATACAGGGTACGATTTATCCCGATATCATGGAGAGCGGCGAGGACGGGCATAAGGCGGTTAAGGCCCACCACAACGTGGGCGGTATGCCCCTGAATATTGATTTTAAGGCCGTTATCGAGCCGCTTAGGCTGCTGTTCAAGGAGGAAGTCCGCGAGTGCGGCCGGAAGCTGGGCTTGCCGGAGGCGTTTGTAACCCGCCAGCCGTTTCCGGGGCCGGGGCTGGCTGTGCGCTGTATAGGTGAGCTGACAAAGCCGAGGCTTGACATCCTGCGCGAGGCGGACGCTATTTTCCGCGAGGAAATCGAGAAGTCGGGGCTGGAAATACAGCAGTATTTCGCCGTTTTGCCCGGCGTGCGCAGCGTCGGCGTGCGCGGCGGCGAGCGGTGTTATGAGGAAGCGGTCGTACTGCGCGCCGTGACCACAAGAGACTTCGTGACCGCCGGCGCCGCGCGGCTGCCTCATGAGCTGGCCGAGGCCGTGACGGAGCGTATAACGGGCGAGGTAAACGGGATAAACAGGGTCTTGATAGACGTGACGCCCAAGCCTCCGGCTACTGTGGAGTGGGAATGAGATGAAAACCGGATTTGATAATTCATCGTATATCAAAAGGCAGACCGGGCAGATACTTAAACGGGTCGAGCAGTTCAACCATAAGCTGTATCTTGAGTTCGGCGGCAAAATCTTTGATGATTTCCATGCCGCGAGGGTGCTGCCCGGATTCGATGTAAACGGTAAAATCCTGCTTCTTGAGGAGCTGAAGGATAAAACCGAGATTATCATGTGCATCAGCGCGGCGGATATAGAGAAAAACAAGATAAGAGCCGATCTGGGAATCACATATGACGCGGACGCTTTGCGCCTTATCGACAGCATAAGGAGGATGGGGCTGGGCATAAACAGCATCGTCATAACGCAATACTGCGACCAGCCGTCCGCCGAGCTGTTCAAAAACAAGCTGGAGCAAAGGGGCGAAACGGTTTATCTTCATAAACCGATAAAAGGGTATCCGATGAATGTGGAGCTTGTGATGAGCGATAAGGGCTATGGCTCCAACCCGTATATCGAGACCGCAAAGCCCCTTGTGGTGGTCACGGCGCCCGGCCCCGGAAGCGGTAAAATGGCGACGTGCCTTTCACAGCTTTATCACGCGCACGAACGGGGCGTATACGCGGGATACGCGAAATTCGAGACCTTCCCCATATGGAACCTGCCGCTGAATCACCCTGTAAACCTCGCTTATGAGGCGGCCACGGCGGATCTGGACGACATCAACATGCTCGACCCCTATCACTTAGACGCGTATGGGGAAACGGCCGTGAACTACAACCGGGACATCGAGGCCTTTCCGCTTGTAAAGAACATACTTGCCAAAATCATGGGCGAGGTTTACCGGTCTCCCACGGATATGGGCGTGAATATGGCGGGCTATTGCATCGCGGACGACGCTCTGGTAAGGGAGGCCGCCAAGCAGGAGATCGTCAGAAGATACTTCCGAACGCGCTGCTACTATAAAGAAGGGCGCACAGGCGCCAGAGCCGTCGAAAAGCTGGAAATCATCATGGAGCAGCTCGGCATATCCCCGGAGTACAGATCGGTAGTTCAGCCCGCGGCGGAAAAATCAGAACGGGAGAAATGTCCCGCCATGGCCCTGAGCCTGCGCGACGGAAGCGTTATCATCGGAAAAACGACGGATATTTTGACCGCGGCCTCAAGCCTTA
>WRLW01000113.1 GCA_009777435.1 Oscillospiraceae bacterium
TATCACGTCCTTGACCGTTTCGAGGCTGCCGCCCAGCTTTTTATAAAACGCGTCCGAAAACGCTTTCAGGTCAATATTCATGGCGTCTATATAGGGCAGCAGCGCTTCTAACGGAGCCGGATTGACGGTTCCGTTTGTCACCAGAACGTTTGCCAGTCCCGCGCCGTGTATAAGCTTCGCGCAATCGAAAACGAACTCGTATCCGATTAGAGGCTCGTTGTAGGTATAAGCGACCCCGATGTTGCCGTCGGGGACGGTTTTCAGCGCGAGGCCGGCAATCTGCGCCGGCGTCGCCGTTTGGGCGGCCGCCATGTCATATTCCATAGAGATTGCGCTGTTTTGACAGAAGGGGCAGCGCAGATTGCACCCAAACCCGCCGACGGACAGGATTTTGCTTCCCGGACGGAACATATACAGCGGCTTTTTTTCTATCGGGTCGAGTGCGATTGCGGACACCTTCCCATAGGCGGCGTATACCGCCTGACCGCTTTGGTTTTCCCGGACGCCGCAAAAGCCCGTGCCGTTTTCGGGGATAACGCATTGCCGGGGGCAGATGCCGCAGCGGGCGCTACTCATGCCGGACTACCTCAAAGCGCTCCAGCTTCACGGCGGCATTTTCGGAAATGCCGCCCTTTTGCCGCGCTATGGCGACTTGCTGTGCCACAGTATCAACGCCGTCTAAATTTGGCAGGAGCAATCCGCGCTTGTGACCGCTGGACACAATCACGCCGTAGCGCTTCACGTCCAGCTCTTCCGGGCCGGAAATAGGCTCCGGCGGAGACAGAATATCGACCTTGTAGGTCAAATACGGCAGCTCGGACGCGCCCACCTGGTCGAAACGGTTATCGCGCAATCCGGCGGACACTGCGTTTTGGATGATTTCAAGGGCGACACAGCCGGTCGTCGGCGCTATTGTGCCGACGCACCCGCGCAGGCGCCCGTTTTTGTGCAGTGAAACAAACGCCCCGGCGCGCCGGTTTATCAGTTCGTCAGGCAAACCGTCCGGCAAGGGCAATGCCGCGCCGCTTTTAACCGTATGCTCTAAGGATTGGCGGGCCAAGGCCCGGTAAGCGTCCTCGCTGTTCCGGCGTTCGCGGGCGTCGCTGAGGGCGATTTGGGTAAATTGCTCCAGAAAGGCGCGGCCTTCATCCGGCTCTCCCGGCGTAAAGCTCGCGGCGGCGTAGCCAACGCCGAGTGGCCCTTCGTAAGACAGCGGCTTTGCCGCGACGGATTGGCGGTCAAAGCAGCCCGCCAGCACCATAAGCGAATTATAACCGCACTCGGCGGCGCTTTCGCGCAGGCTATCGGAAATTTTGAACAGGGAGAGGAAATCTCCGGTTGAAAGAACGCCTTGAACCGCGCCGTCAAACTCCGCGCCCTCCGGCGCGAAGCCATACGGCCCTTCGGCGGTCAGCTTGTGGGACAAATCGCCGCTGGCAATCAGGACGGCCTTGGTATCCTTTGCCGCTTCCGCGATACACCGCCCCAAGCGGTAGTGCGCGGACGGCTCCATGCCCGATTGGGAGACGCGTACAATCTTATACCGCGTGAAGCGCTGGTTTATAAACCACATAGGAACCATGACCCCGTGGTCGAGGGCGGCATTTTTTTCACCCAGCGTCCCGGCGCGTATACCGTTTTGTTCGGCTATGCCCGCTATTTTTTCGGCCAGCTCCGAGTCGTACTCCGTTTCAAAGCGCGCGCCGCGCGCGTTGAAACGCGAAAAGTCGCCCCTTGCGGATTTGCCCGGCGAAATATGGAAATAGTCCGAATACAGCGTGTTGTGGGGCGTGATGAAAATAATGGTGTCCGGCGCAAGCGCGGCAATCTCGCGGGCCGATTGGTCAAAGGCCGCCAGTGTTTTGGAGATTTTATGCTTATCACCGTCCCCGATACCCGGCACGGCCAGCGGGGGATGCGGGAGAAAATACGCGCGCGCAATCGCCATAGCCTGTCACCTCAACCTGGCTTTATATTTAACTCAATGAAGCAGGAGAGCGAACCCATACCCCGGAAGTGTGATATGGCCGCCTGTGACCGCCTCGCCGGTCATCGCGTCTGTATAGCCGCCGGGAGAAGCGGGTAATTCGACCGAACGTGATTTATGGTCTCTGTTGACCGCCACAAGAAGCGTTTCAGTCTCCGCCCTCTTTCTGTAGAATAAGAAGCCGCCCTCGCATTGAAGGAACTCGACGTCAGCCTCACGCATAGACGGATGCCTCTTGCGAAGCGCGATCAATCTTTTTAGAAAGTCCCGCAAGTCCTTTTCGGGGGAGACATCCCAAACCATACAAAGGCGGTTCTCGTTTCCACGCAGCATACCGTCCATTCCCGCCTCGCCGCCATAGTATATTGAAGGGGCGCCGCCCATGGTCATCTGGATAACATACGCCAGCTTGGCCGCGTCTATATTCCCGCCGCAGAAGGTAATGAGGCGATCGGTGTCGTGGCTGTCAAGCATATTGAACAATACCCGCTGCACGGGCTTGGGGTACGCGGCCAATACCTTGCGTGTGACGCGTTCGCGGAAGCCCGGAGCGTCTAAGCTTTCACCGTTGGGATTTACGCCGCAGAAGCCCGTAACGGCGTCCAGCAGCCCGTAATTCATAACGGAGTCAAACTGGTCGCCGCAGAGCCACGGCATGGAGTCGTCCCAGTTCTCGCCCAAAAGGAAAATGTCCGGCTTAAGCGCTTTAAGAAACTTGCGTGTTTCACGCCAAAAATCATGTGATACCTCGTTGGACACGTCAAACCGCCAGCCGTCGATGCCGTATTCCTCCGCCCAGTGGCGCGCGATATTCAGCAGATACGTCCGCGCCGCCGGGTTTGCGGTATTCCACTTAGGCATATGCGCCACAAACGCGAACGCGCGGTAAGGGAGGTTTTTCATTTGCTCCCTGCCAAGCTCGGGGGGATTCCCGTTCACGGTCTCAAAATTCAAAACAGGCTCACGCAGGATGTGGAACCAGTCGAAATATTCGGAATCCTTCCCCTTTTCCACAACGTCTTGAAAGAAAGGATGGCTAAAGCCCGCGTGGTTGAACACGGCGTCCAGCATGACGCGGATACCCAGCCCGTGCGCCGTCCGTACAAGCTCGCGGAAATCCTCGTTGGTTCCGAACGCCGGGTCTATCTGAAAATAATCCGTCGTGTTGTATTTGTGTTTGGATGGGGATGTAAATATCGGCGTGAGATAGATGCCGTTGAAGCCAAGACCGGCTATATACGAAAGCCCGCCGGTTATGCTTCGCAGGCTGCCCCAAGCGTCCGGGAATATCTGATACCAAACGGTTCCGCTCACCCACTCCGGCGCGCGGTAGATATCCTCGTCGCAGATGTCCGGGAAATTAAAGAAGCGATCAATATCTTCGGGAATCCTTGCCGGCGCGCCGAAAAAACCGGACGAGCCGTAACACAGGCGCTTTTGGCCGTCGTCAAGGACAAAGGCGTAGCGAGTCCGCCTTGTCGGGCTGCGTATCTCGCAGAACCAGTAATCAAACAGCCCGTCGCGGTACTCGCGGCGCATTTCCGTTTCTATGACAGATTCGGCGTCGAAGGTATGCGAATTATTATGGTCAGGGAAGCGGCTGAAAGGATCGGCGGCGACCAGCTTGATACCTTGAATGTCGCCGGCCGCCGCGCGAAGTCTTATATGAAGCGTAAAGCTGTCCGCAGCGTATGAATAGCGGCTTTTAGGCTCATGGTATATGGCGTGAAGATTCATCGCGATCTCCTCTATTGCTCTATAATCGCCGAGCATTTCGGCGGCAGCGTTACGGATGTATTGTTTGCGGAGAATCCCTCGCCGGCGGTGACAAACAGGACGCGTCCCGAGCCGTCGAGTTCAACCGTCTGCACATCCGCGGAGAGATTGTGAAGAACTAAGGCGGCCTGACTGGGAGCCGTCATGGTATACGACATAACGGCGTCGTTTGGCTGCTTGACGGGCTCTAAAACGCCTTCAAACAGCGCCGGGGTGGCGATGCGCAAATTCATGACGCGCCTGTAATGCGACAACAGGGAATCAGGGTCGGCGTCCTGCTCGGGGAATGTCGGCACATTTTTGTTGTATACCGAGCCGATCCATGTACAAAGCGCGGGGTCGTCCTCTCCCCAGAGAAACGGCGTGCGTATATTTTCGTCAGGCTTGCCGCCAAGCATACCAAGCTCCTCCCCGTAGTAGACGAACGGGAGGCCCTGCAGAGTGAGATATATGCTGGCCGCCATTTTAAGGTTCTCCGGTTTGTTGAGGAGTGCCGTGCATATGCGCGTCTGATCATGGTTGCTCAGAAAAACGGCGTTTATAGCGTTTGGGTTTATGGCCGCCAAACGGTCATACTCCATTTTCATGCTGTTGATAAACGCGTTGCCCTTATTGCTGCCCAGCACGACAGCCCTTGCCAGCATCTCACCCATATCGAAGTGGAAAACACTGTCCAGCGACGCGACATAAGGCGAACGTGTACCCGGGGAATCCCAAACCTCGCCCACAAGATAGCAATCCGGGTTGACGGAGCGGCAGTAGCCGGCAAATTCATCCCACCACTCAAGATTCAGTTCGCTGGCCGACCGTCCGCCCAAATTCATTTCGGCGGACGAAAAAATGTGCATGGCGGCGTCGAGCCGGAAGCCCGCTACGCCATTGTCAAGCCAGAAGTCCGCTATGCGCCTCATTTCCTGGCGGACTTCGGGGCTGCCGAAGTTCAAATCTGGCATCTGATCCCAGAACAGAGCGGCATAATAGCCGCCGCCTGTCTTGTTCCAGACCCGGTTGCCTCCAAAGGCCGTCGCGCTGAGATTTATCCCCGCGCCGTCGTCCGACCAGTGATACCAGCCGCGGTAAGGGCTGCCGGCGTCCTTTGAGTCCTGAAACCAGGGATGCTGTGTCGAGGCGTGATTGATAACCAGATCCAGTATGACGGAAATGCCGCGCTTGCCGGCCTCCTGTATAAATACGTCAAAATCCTCCAGCGTACCGTAGTCGGGATGGACGTCGTAATAATCGGTAATGTCGTAGCCGTGATAGGAGGGCGAGGGAAAGGTCGGCATTAGCCACAGGCCGGTCACGCCCAGCTCGGACAGATAGTCCAGCTTTCCGGTCAGACCGTTAAAATCGCCTATGCCGTCGCCGTCGGAATCAGCGAATGACCGGACGAATATCTCATAATACACACCCTGCCCCGCGCCCTGCGCGAGGCGCTCCTGAGAGGCGGGGGGCGCTGTCCGCGAGCAGGCGGACAGCGCCGATATCAGGACAAGAAACAGCGAAATTATTCTTGCTCTCATCATTTACTCCTTGACGCCCGACGGGCCAAGCGCCGCCATCAGCGACCGTTGCCCGGCAAGAAAGAGGACTACGAACGGCACGGCGATCAGAAGCGCTCCCGCCGCGAACATGGTGTAGTTGTTGGCCGCCCTGCCGTTTATCATATTAAACAGCCCCAAGGCGAGCGTGAACTGCTTGTCGCTGCGCAGCACCAGACGCGGGATGATAAAGTCCATCCACGGGCCTGTAAAGCTGGTAATCAGCAAAAAGGTAAGGATGGGCTTGGCGAGGGGGAGTA
>WRLW01000114.1 GCA_009777435.1 Oscillospiraceae bacterium
GATTACGTGCAACCCGCTGAAAACATGGCTTGACATGGGCTCTCCCGCATATCCCTCAAAGCGTCAGACGGAGCTGTTAAAGGAGTGCGCCCGCCCCCGTATCACGACAAAGCGGTTTGACGTCAGGGACGGCGATGCGGAGTTTGAGGTTTTATTAACCGCAAACGCGGTATGTTACTTTGAACTGCAAGCCATTACGCCCGAAACGGACAGAGGTTTTACGCAAGAGCGTATCCAAGGAGTATGAATAATTTAGGAGGAAACACACATGAGTAAACTGATCATCAACAAAAACATTCAAAAGAGCAAAATCAACCGCAACATCTACGGGCATTTTTCCGAGCATCTGGGACGCTGTATTTACGGCGGGCTGTATCTGGACGGGCGGCTCAACATGCCGGTCGTCGAGGCTCTGAGGAAAATCAAAATACCCGTCCTCCGCTGGCCCGGCGGCTGCTTTGCCGACGAGTATCACTGGCGGGACGGCGTGGGCGCCAAGGAGAGCCGCAAGAAGATGATTAACACCCATTGGGGCGGCGTGACCGAGGACAACAGCTTCGGCACGCATGAGTTTATGGACTTGTGCGGCAAGCTGGGCTGCGAGCCGTATGTCAACGGGAATCTGGGCAGCGGCACAGTCCGCGAGATGAGCGAATGGGTCGAGTATATGACCTTAGACGGCCTTTCGCCCATGTCGCAGCTCCGTGAGGAAAACGGGCGCAGGGAGCCTTGGCGGCTTAAATACTTCGGCGTGGGCAACGAGAACTGGGGCTGCGGCGGCAATATGCGGGCGGAGTATTACGCCGACGAATACCGCCGCTATCAGACCTATCTCCGTTCCTATGGCGAAAACAGGCTATATAAAATAGCCTGCGGCCCCAACTCGGACGACTATAGATGGACGGAGATTTTGATGTCCCGCGCCGGGAAGTATATGGACGCCCTGAGCCTGCACTATTACACCATACCCGGCAGCTGGGACAGCAAAGGCTCCGCGACCCGTTTCACCGAGGCGGAATATTTTGAAACCCTCAAGAAAGCGCTGCGGATGAACGAGCTGATTGAAAACCACGCGCGCATCATGGACCACTACGACCCGGAATACCGCGTGGACCTCATCGTGGACGAGTGGGGGACATGGTATGACGTGGAGCCCGGCACAAATCCCGGCTTTTTGTATCAGCAGAACACCATGCGTGACGCGCTCGCGGCGGCCTGCACGCTCAACATATTCAACCGGCACAGCCGCCGCGTCGCCATGGCCAACCTCGCGCAGACTGTGAATGTCCTGCAAGCCGTAATCCTCACAGAGGGCGACAAGCTTGTGCTGACCCCGACGTATCATGTGTTTGACTTATATAAAGCCCACCACGACGCGACGCTTATAGAGAGCTATATCGAAACGGAACTCATCGGCGGCGACAAGCGGGTTCCCGACCTCCACGTCTCCGCGTCGATAGATGAAAACGGCACGGCGCATATCACCATAGCCAACCTCTCCCCGGCGGAGAGCCGCGAGATAGACTGCTCGGTCGGATACGCCCCCAAGAGCGTCACGGCGCGCGTCCTGTCGGGCGCGCCGGACGCGTATAATGATTTCAACGCGCCGGACACGGTAGCAATTAAAGCTTTCACCGGCATAAGCAGCACCACCGACGGGTTTCGCCTTACCCTGCCCGCCTGCTGCGTCATGGAAATTGCCGTCGTCTGAAAAAAGGGCGTAATATTAAGCGGAGCGGAGTTCAGCCGCTCCGCGCGCCATGCTTAATCAGATAAGCGCCGCATATTCTTAAAATACTTAACTAATGTGTGTAATAACACTCAAAGACTAAAGGCGTTTATGACAAATTGATAGCTCTCATCAATACTTTTTGCCCCATCAACCACAAACGCCGCATATCCTATCTCTTTTGCCTGACTTAATACTGATAACGCAAACAAGACGTCTCGTTCCATCCAATTGCTAAACGCCTTATCTTTGTCTGAGCATAGCTCCAGATAGTCTTTTACCCATAGCCGTTTTGAATAATGCCGAATTTGAAATTCCTTTGTGGGTACTAAGCAAACATAATGTGTCTTATCAACACCGGCTTTGTATACCAAAGAGGGCGCAAATGCCGCTCCTTCCGTAATTATGGGCGTATCGGCATCCAGCTTATTAAGCCCGTTAATAAAGTATGGAAAGAGCTTTTCATATATTAGCAGCGCTTCGTCATTTAGTATTTCAGGCGCTCTCAGCCATAGCTGGTCTAAGGACATTTCAGAAACATATTTAAGCCATTCATGTCCATCCGCTCCGCCTTTTTCGATAAACTCCGTGAGAAAATCGTCGGCTTTGTAATATAGAAAGCCATACTTTTCGCTTATTTTTTCCGCTATCGTGCTTTTCCCGCAGCATGGGGAACCGCCAATAAAATAAATTTCTCTCATTTACACACCCGCTAATATAAACTTTCCGTTATGCCCTGTCAACGACCCTGTTAAAATGATAATCCAAAAAATCCTTAACGACCGCTTCGGCGGCCGGGTTGCTTTCAAAGCAATGCCCGCCGCCGAAAACAGTGTGCATGGCGACGGGTACGCCATGCTTTTCCAGCTCGTTGCGAAGCAGGCGGCTCTGCTCTATCGACACAATATCGTCTTTATCGCCGTGTAAAATCAGGAAGGGCGGTTCCGTGCCGTCGATATAGGTTACGGGGCTTGCGGCTGCCGCCGCCATCAGCCCTTTTGGCGAATCGACAGGCACGCCCAGCAGGCCGCCGACCACCCTTCTGTCCTCCTCGGAACCCTGCGGATTACCGCTATGCCACGATTGCGGACGCTCGCGCATAAGCCACGACGGGCCAAAATAGTCGATAACGGCTTGCACCGAGCAGTCCGCGCCGCCGGGCTCCCAGTCGGCGTGGCCGGACGAAACGCCCATCAGCGCGGCGAGATGCCCGCCCGCCGAATCTCCCGCGACGCAGACACGCGAAAAATCGACGGGATATTCGCCCGCGTTTTCCCGTAAAAAAGCAAGCGCGTATTTACAGTCCTCTATGCAGGCCGGGAAGGGCGCTTCGGTGCTGAGCCGGTAATCCACGCTCGCCACGGCGTAACCGCGCCCGGTTTCGGCCTTCGCGCCGCACCACTTCCTGTCGCCCATCATCCACGCGCCGCCGTGTATCCAGAATATCAGCGGCGGAAGCTCCGGGCCGCCGGGCAGAAACAAGTCAAGATACAGCGTTTTGCCGCCGATGGTTCTATAGGCAATGTCCAATATTTCCCTCATCAGTAACCCTTTCTTGAAAAAAACGCTTAGAACCTTTGAGGCTCTAAGCGTTCCGCGTTGGTGGGGGAAGGTGGATTCGAACCACCGAAGTCACTGACAACAGATTTACAGTCTGCCCCCTTTGGCCACTCGGGAATTCCCCCACGCTCATGTGTCCGCTACGGTTTATCAGTATACAGCCAACGGACGCGCTTGTCAAGCCCAAATCCGCAAATATCAGAACCGCCCCGCGCACCTTGTGTTTGCGGGCCGGCTGTGCTATACTGTTAGCCAGCGGCTGAAAAATACATGATGGCAGAGGTACATAACATATGAACGGATTCAAAAGGGCGGGCCTAAGGCTGTCCGCGGCGCTGCTGGCGCTTATTCTGTGCGCGGCCCTGTGCTTACCGGCGTTTGCCGCCGAAGATGCGGCCGGCGAAATCGACAGGGCGGCCGAACTGATGGAAATCAGCGACATCCTGACATACTTCAGCATGGATTATCAGGACAGCGAGATATCCATGCTTCATGACATGCTGGCCGAAATGCTCAGAAGGGATCCCGCGCTTTATCAGGAAATGATCGAGTATATGTTCGGCAAGTTAGACGACTACTCGCGCTACCTCACAAACGAGGAATACGATTTGCTGTACCCGCGCGGCGAGCCTTATGTGGGCGTCGGCATGGTGGCCGATACGGGGTATCCGTTCGGTCTGGTGGTCGGCAGCCTGATAGAGGGCGGCCCGGCCGCCGAGGCCGGCCTGCTGCCCGGCGACGTGGTTGTCAGGGTGGACGGCTCGGACGTCGAATTCCTGCCCTTTTACGAAACCGTTCCGCTCATACGCGGCGACGACGGCACGGCGGTCGTACTCGAAGTCCGGCGCGCCGGCGCCGGCGGGCTGCTGAGCTTCAAGATAGAACGCCGCAGTATAATGGTATCCAACGTGAGCTACCAAAACATGGGCGGCGGGGTCGGGCTGATAACCGTCAGCCGTTTTGACTCGATGGCCGATATCTTTGATTATACGGATATCTACAACAATATCCCTTATGACGACGATATAAAATCGGTGATCATAGACCTTCGCGACAACCCCGGCGGCGACGTGGCCGTTATGTTCAACATGCTCAACCAGACCCTGACCGACAAGATGCTGCTTTTCACCATGACCACCGGGCTTGAACACGGCCCTTATATTACCGACGGGCTTGGCGCTTGGACTCCCAACGAGACCATAATCCTTGTCAACGAGAACTCGGCCAGCGCTTCCGAGATATTCGCGGGCAGCCTTCAAACACACGGCCTCGCGAAGCTGGTCGGCGTAAAGACGCGCGGCAAGGGCCGCAGCCAGTATCACGTCCCGGCGGCGAACGGCGTCGTTATAGTGACCGTATATGACATCCTGCTGCCCGACGGCCTGCCCTACGACGGGGTGGGTATCATACTCGACGTGACCGTCGAGCAGGAGGTGGGCGTGTACGGCCTTCCCGAGCTGCCCCCGCTCGACATTGCCCGCGAAATCAAATACGGCACGTCGTCGGTGCGCGTGGCGGCGCTCCAGCACAGGCTTGCCGCCCTCGGCATACTGCCCGGAGGGGTCGGCGGCAGATACGACGACACCACGCGCTGGTCGGTAAACGTGCTGCAAAAATACTGCGGCCTGCCCATTTCCGAAAACGCCGATACCGAAACCTTGGAAAAACTCGAGGAGCTGCTCGCCGAATTATCCGGTGAGACCGTCATATACGACCGCCAGCTTGAGGCCGCGCTGGAGATGGCGTATGAAGCCGCCGCGAACCCGCGCCCGGCGCCCTTGAGCCCGCGTTAAAACCGTAAAGGGAGGAGCCGCCTTGTTCACCATAGACGCGCACTGCGACTCGGTTCTGCATATGCACGGCATCCTATCCGCGGCGTCATGCCACATGACGTTTGACCGTCTCGTAAAAGGCGCGGGCGGCGGCTTGCAGTGGATGGCGTGTTTCCCGCTGAAAGAGACGGGGCCGCAGCCGTATGAGCTGCTCGCAGGTCTGCTTGACACGCTTGACGCCGCCCAGGCGGAGGCCGGGATACCGTCGGTGATCGACGCCGCCGGGTTAAAATCGCTGATTGATGGCGGGTCTTGGGGCGTTCTGCGTTCGGTCGAGGGCGGCGAGGCGCTTGAAAACGACCTGTCGCGCCTTGATATACTATATGGGCGCGGCGTGCGCTCTTTAGGACTGACATGGAACCACCCCAACGCGCTGTC
>WRLW01000115.1 GCA_009777435.1 Oscillospiraceae bacterium
TCCCGGCTCTGCGCCGGCAATGAAAGGACTGGGCCATGATTCGCGGCTCGTACCGCCGGTTCTCCACTATGTGGGCTTTGCTGCCGGCATTGTTTGCCGTCGCTTTGACCGTTTCCTGCGGCGCTCCTGACTCAGGCGGCGACCCGGACTTTCCGGCGGATGCCGGATTCACGCCCGAGGCGCCGCAAACGCCCGCTCCTGTCGCCATACTTTGCAAGGCTGAGGACGCCAAGCTGTTTGGCAACGTGCGCACGGCGACTTCCGCGTCCGGCTACACGGGCGGCGCCTACCTTGAGGGCTTTGAAAATGACGGCGACCGCTGTGAGTTCACTGTGGAAATACCCGCGGACGGCTTTTATGACCTGAATTTCAGAACCAAGTATGTGGGCGGCTACAAAGAAAACTACGTTTCGCTGAACGGCGAAAGGTTAGGTACGGTATCCACCGAATCAAGCAATTTCGGCAACTCCATGATGGAGCGCGTATATCTTTCGGAGGGCCGGCATACTGTCGGATTTGAGAAATACTGGGGCTGGGTGCTGCTGGACGTCTTACATATTACAAACTCCAAGCCGCTCGACATGTCAATATTTGACGTGCCGGCGACGCTCGTTAACCCAAACGCGACCGACCGCGCCAAGCGCCTTATGAGTTATCTGGCGGACTCCTACGGCAATGTTATATTAGCCGGGCAGTATTCCGACAAAGGGCTTCTGGCGCAGGAGAGCGGCGTCATTTACATGACCACCGGCAAATACCCCGCCGTGCTTGGCCTTGACATGATGGATTACTCCCCCTCCCGCGTCTTACACGGCTCGACATCCTCGGCGGTGGAACACGCGGTCGTGTGCGACGAACACGGAGGCATCGTCACCTTCTGCTGGCACTGGAACGCCCCCGAAAAGTATCTGAAGCCCAAAGGAACGTGGTACAGGGCTTTCTATACAGAGGAGACCGATATCAACCTGAAAAAGATCATGGACGGCGGCGACCCTGAGGGCTACGACCTCCTCATGAGCGACATCGACGCCATAGCCGAGCAGCTAAAACGCCTTCAGGACGCTGATGTGCCTATACTTTGGCGGCCGCTGCACGAAGCGTCCGGCGGCTGGTTTTGGTGGGGCGCGAGCGGGGCGGAGCCTTATAAGAAGCTATGGGTCACTTTGTACGAGCGCCTTACCTACACACACGGCCTTAACAACCTGATCTGGCTGTGGAACGGGCAGTCCAAGGACTGGTATCCGGGCGACGGATACGTTGATATCATAGGCGAGGATATCTATCCCGGAGAGCGTGTATACGCCTCGCAGATACAGCGATTCCTTGAGGCCGCCGCATACACCGACCCGCCCAAGATGGTCGTGCTGTCGGAAAACGGGTGTTTGTTTGATCCCGATCTCGCGGCGCGCGACGGCGCCATGTGGGGGTTTTTCGCCACATGGGGCGGCGATTTTGTGCTTAGGAGCGGCCTGCTCAGATATTCCGAAAAATACACAGAGGAAGAAATGCTCAAAAAGATCTATAACCACGAGCTTGTTATAACGCTGGATGAGCTGCCGGACTTGAAAGCATACCCCATAAGAGATCAATAGCCCAAAAGCTTTCGATGGGAGGATATGCCGCATGATATCAAAAAAGCTTTTTGTTTCCTGCGCGCTTATCCTCGCGCTGTTTTTACAGGCCGCGCCCGTTTCGGAGGCCCGCACAGATATGACACAGGAGGATATAGACGCCATACTGTGGGCCTATACCATAGACGACTCCATACCCACATACGGGGCTTACCGGAATATGTTTGACCAAAACAAGCCGGATAGGGCTTATAACATCGACGCCTCCGCCTTTTCACGTTATTTGGACGGCGGCGTTGAGGCGTATCCGGCCGTCATGTCCGGCTACATGGGCATGGACGGCGATTCGGTGCTTACCTCGGAGAACTCGGTCATCGAATACGACGTCTTTATAGATGAACCCGGCTGGTATGACATATCGCTGCTGTACTACCCCGTGGAGGGTAAAAGCTCGGAGATACAGCGCAGCTTCTTTATTGACGGCGCGCTTCCCTACCGCGAACTCGCGCTCATACATCTGCCGCGTATATGGCAAAACGCGCGGGCGGCCTTGGTGACGGCGCCCGGTTATACGCCGTTAGTCTGGGAAAAAGACAATCAGGGCAACGACCTGAAGCCCTGGATGCAGGAGTCCCCGGAATGGGTGCGTAAATATCTCTACGATGCCGACGGATATATTACAACCCGTCTGCCGGTATACCTGTCTCATGGCCCGCATACCATAACAATCAACTCGCTGCGCGAGCCGCTTATGCTCCGCCAAATTTCACTGGACAACCCGCCGGCTTCGGAATCGTACGCCGAGGTTAAGGCCGCCCTTGACGCGGCGGGCGTCTCGGCCACATATGGCCGGATGGTCAGATTACAGGCGCAGGACGCCATAAGGACGTCATCGCAGATGCTTTATCCCGTTCAGGACTCGTCCTCGCCCGCGCTTACGCCGTCCAGCCCGAAGTCGCTGCTAAACAACACCATCGGCGGCAACTCGTGGAGGTTTGCCGGACAGTGGATAGAATGGGATTTCACAGTGCCCGAAAGCGGATACTATAACATAGGCTTTAATGTCAAGCAGAATTTCAGGCGCGGCGCCGCTATATCACGAAAAATAACCATCAACGGCGAAGTACCCTTTGCCGAGATGGAGGATTACGGCTTCGTACACTCGCAGAATTGGCGTCAGGAGACGCTGACGGGCGGCGGCGAGCCGTTTCTGTTTTACCTTGAGACAGGCAAGGTACATACTCTGCGCATGGAGGCCGTGCTGGGCCGCTTCGCCGACATAATCTCCGAGGCGCGCAACTCCATATACGACCTCAACGCCATATATCGCAAGGTAATACGCCTTACAGGCGCGAAGCCCGACAGATACAGGGACTACCAGATCGAACGCAGCCTTCCTGAGCTTAACGCCGAGCTTATCGCGGTTCGGGATAAGCTCAACTGGATAATCGACGAGATCCGCCGCGTATCAATGAAGCGCGGCGAGCGTGAACGCGTATTGGTGACCATGCGGGATCAGCTTGACAGCCTTATAAAAGACTGCGAGCGTTTCCCGCGTGTCTTAGAGTCGTTCAAGGTCAACGTGCGCGCGTGCGGCACATGGCTGAACGAGTCCATGCTGCAGCCTTTACAGCTCGATTCAATACAGATTTTCTCGCCCGACCAAAAGCCGGTTATGAGAAACAACTCATTTTTCCACAAGGCCGGATTCGAGATAACGCGCCTGTTCTATTCGTTTATTATCGACTATAACCGTATCGGCAACATATCCGCCACCGACTCCGGCGATACCGTGACGCTCTGGATCGGTTCGGGCCGCGATCAGGCCAATGTAATCAAATCACTCATAGACGAGAGCTTTACGCCGGATACGGGCATAAACGTAAACGTCATGCTTGTCGATATGAGTACGCTGCTTCAAGCGACGCTGGCTGGCCAAGGCCCCGACGTCGCGCTGCAGGTGAGCAACGACCTGCCCATGAACTACGGCCTGCGCAACGCGGTAGCCGATTTGAGCGTGTTTAAGGACTTGCCCGAAATCAAAGAGCGGTTCCACGATAGCGCGATGACCCCGTTTGAGTTCAACGGGGCGACATACGCCCTGCCTGAAACGCAGGTATTCCCGATGCTGTTCTACCGCAAGGACATCCTTCGTGAGCTGGGGTTAGATATACCCAGAACATGGGACGACATCAAGGTCGCTATGGCCGTGCTGTCAAAAAATATGATGGAATTCGGTATGCTTCCGAGCGAGCAGGTGTTCGCGACGCTGCTCTACCAAAACGGCGGCGAATACTATAACGAGGGCGCTACGCTGTCGGCGCTTGACAGCGACGAGGCCATAAACGCCTTTAAGGTGTACACGGAGTTCTACACCGACTACAAGCTGGACAGGGCCACAAGCATCGAGGAGCGCTTTCGTGTAGGTGAGACGCCGCTGATTATAGCCGACTACACCACATATAACAACTTGCAGGTATCCGCCCCCGACCTCAAGGGCATGTGGGGCTTCGCGCCCATGCCGGGCACGGTCATGCCCGACGGCGCCGTCAACAATCTGGCCGCCTGTTACGGCGGCGCGATGTCGGGCAACACCTCTGCGGCCGGGCGTGACATAACCATTAACAACAACGGCGCTTGCATTATGATGAACATGTCCAAGAAAAAGGAAGCCTCGTGGGAGTTTATGAAATGGTGGACGTCGGCCGGTATACAGACGCTTTTCGGCCGCGAGATGGAGAGCCTGATGGGCTCGTCCGCGCGCGTACCCACGGCAAACCTCGAGGCGTTTTCGATGCTGCCGTGGCCGTCGTCCGATTACGCGGCGCTCAGCGAGCAGTTCAAAAACATTAAGGGCATACCTCAGGTTCCCGGCGGTTATTTCAGCTACCGCAATGTAAACAACGCTTTCTATTCCGTTACCACGCCTATGGCCGACCGCCCCGCCAACGCCAGGGTAATGCCTCCTCCGAGGGAGGAGCTGACCGATAAAGTCATACTGATAAATGACGAGATACGGTACAAGCGCATAGAGTTCGGGCTGCCGCTGGCCGATTGACCCGGCTTAAAAACGAAAGGGGGCTGACAGTATGGAAAGCAAACCGGTAAAGCCGCGCAAGGGGCCTGAAAGCTTCACACTCAGGGCGCGTATCGCCAAGAATAAAATTTCATATATAATGCTCGCCCCTTATTTCATTCTGTTCTTCTTTTTCACCATACTGCCCGTGCTGTCCTCAATGGTGGTCAGCCTGACATATTTCAACATGCTCGAAGCGCCGCAGTGGATAGGCTGGGGCAACTATACCAAGTTGCTGCTTGAGGACGACCTGTTTATGCTCGCGCTGAAGAATACCCTGATATTCGCGCTCATAACCGGGCCGGTCAGCTATATCCTCTGCTTGCTGTTCGCTTGGATTATCAATGAGTTCAAAGGCAAGCTCCGGGCTTTCCTGACCCTCATTTTTTACGCGCCGTCCATATCCGGTCAGGCTTATCTGATCTGGAACATCATACTGTCGGACGACCGCTACGGCTACCTCAACGGGATACTGATGCGCTTCGACCTGATTCAGGAGGCCAAGCTCTGGCTGAAAACCGAGAGATATGTGTTGCCGTTTCTTATACTGGTTCAACTATGGCTTAGTCTCGGAACAGGCTTTCTGGCCTTTATCGCCGGGCTTCAAACCGTGGACAAGACGCTGTATGAAGCCGCCGCCATCGACGGTGTGCGCAACCGCTGGCAGGAGCTGTGGTTTGTCACCCTGCCCGCCATGAAGCCGCAGCTTATGTTCGGCGCGGTCATGCAGATAACGCAGTCGTTCGCGGTGGCCGATATCTCGATACAGCTCGCGGGCAACCCATCCGTAAATTACTCAGGCTCTACCATATTTACACATCTGCTGGACTACGGGAGC
>WRLW01000116.1 GCA_009777435.1 Oscillospiraceae bacterium
TTCTTTGGCAACGGCGCCTTCTTTTATGCCATCGGACTTACAGCGCGCGCGAAGCTCGCCGACCACCTTCGCCGACGCCGACGCCCCCATATCCGCGAGGATCAGCGTCTCCTCAAGCTCGTCGAAAAAGTCGTCGTCCAGACGCGTAAACGCGCCGAACAGCCCGTCGAGCTGACCGCCCACGGCGCTTTTTGTTTTTTGAAGGCCGGTTTTCAGTCTGTCAAACAGTCCCATTAAACACCTCGGGATTTATGATAATTTCAGGCCAAGCTCGCGTTCGACCTCGGCGATGTCTAACTCCAGTATCTTTGAAACGCCCTGCTGCTCGGAGGTGACGCCGTATAGGTAATCGGCGGCCTCCATGGTGCCGCGCCGGTGGGTGATGACCACGAATTGCAGTGTTTTCGACATGCGCATAAGATAATCCGCGTACCGCGTGACATTTACGTCGTCGAGGTCGTGATCCACCTCGTCCAGCACGCAGAAGGGCGCGGGGTTGACCTTGAATATCGCGAAGTACAGCGCGATGGCGACCAGCGACCTTTCGCCGCCCGACAGCGGGCTGAGCGAGCTTAGCTTCTTGCCCGGCGGCCGCACCTTTATCTCGATGCCGGTATTCAGCAAATCGTCGGGCTGCTCAAGCTCCAAATAGGCCTGACCGCCCCCGAATATCTCAAGAAAGGTCTCCGAAAAACGGTTGTTGATGCTCTCAAATTTCTCGGCGAAGATATCCTTCATGGCCGTCGTTATCTCCTCAAGGATACCAAGCAGCTCGTCCTTGGCCTTTCCGGCGTCGCCGCTTTGCTCGGTGAGATACTCGTAACGCTCGTTGAGCCGTGAATACTCGTCAATGGCGCCCACGTTGACGTCGCCCAGCGCGGCGATCTCTCTTTTCAGCTCGGCTATACGCTTCTGCGCGGCGTTGACGCTCGATAGCACCGTGCGCTGGCGCAGCGCGTCCTGATGCGTCAGGCCGTATGTCTCCCGGAACCTGTCGAGTATCTGGGTTTCCTCGTTTTCGGCCATGGCGCGCCTGCCCTCCAAGCGATCCGCCTCATGCTGAAGCCTCAGGTTCGCGTCGTTGGTTTCACGGTTGCGCTTATCACAGCGCCCGCGCTCGGCCTCGATCTCTAATGAAGCGTTGATGGCCTCGGTCAGGCGGCCCTGTATGTCCGCGCGCGCTTCCGAGGCGGCGTCTATGCGCGCTTTCAGCTCGGAAAGCTCGCCTTCCAGCTCGGCCTTTTTCTCCTGATGCCCCCTGATCGCCCCCAGCTTGGCGTCACGGTCGCCCGACAGCTCTTCCTGATACTCCATATATTCGGCAACGGCGCGCTCCGCCTCCAGGCGCTCCGCCGTGAGCGCCGCCTGAGCCTCGCGCGCCGACTGGACGCGCGCCGACAAGTCCTCGTGACAGCCGACCAGCTCGTCTATCTGGCTCGTCAGCCCGTCGGAAAGCTTCCGCTTCTCCTCGCGGGCCTTCTCAAAGGCCTCTATCTCGGCGTTCAGGATTTCCATCCTGCGGTTGTGTGAATCTATGCGCTCGTTGAGCGAGCTGAGTTCCCCGCGCAGGGCGTCTATGGCCGCTTGGGCCTGCTCCTGCCACAGCCGCTTATGGTTCAGCTCGGCCCGCAGCGTTGACATCGACAGCTCGGCCGCGCGGCGCTCCTCGGCCGCGACGTCCAGCTCGTACTGCGCGGCCGACAGCTCGCGCTCGGCGTCTTTAAGGGCCTTTGACGCCTCCTCGCGCTCGGACTCTATCCCCGCGCCCTGCCCGCGCAGGCGCTCCAGCTCGTTGCGGCGTGACAGCGTGCCCACGCCCCGGGCCTCGCTGCCGCCCGTCATGGCGCCGCCCGCGCTTATTATCTGACCGTCCAGCGTTACTATCCGCACCCTGTTGCCGCTCTTGCGCGCGATATTTATGGCGTCGTCGAGCGTGACCGCGACCAGCGTACGTCCCAGCAGGTGCAATACCGCGCCCTCGACGCGCTCGTCATAACCGACCAGATCGCTGGCCAGACCGACAAAGCCCGGTTCGTTTTTCCACCCGTCAACATTGTCGGCGCGCCCGCGCACGGAGGACAGCGGCAAAAAGGTGGCGCGCCCGATATTGCGGCTTTTTAAGTATTGTATACAGGTCTTGGCGTCCTGTTCGTCCTCCACGATTATGTTTTGCAGCGCCGTTCCGAGCGCGGTCTCTATGGCGGTCGTGTACCTGTCCTCCGAACGTATGCGCTCGGACACCGTGCCCACCACGCCGCCAAGCGCGCCGCGCGCGCTTTCCTGCATAACGCTCTTTACCGCGCGCGGGAAGCCCTCGTATTCGCGCTCCATATCCTCAAGCATTTTAACGCGCTCCGCCAGCGCCTCTATGCGCCTGTCGCATTTCTGGTATGTCTCGCGCAGCTCCTCCGCCTTGCTCCTGCGCGCGCCCAGACGGATTCTATAACCCTCGATCACATTTTGCAGCGACGCGGTTCGCTCGTTCTCTTTTTTCAATTCGGCCCCGACGCGCTCAAGCTCGCCGTCGTTATACTTCTGCGTGGCCGCGCGTTCGGCCATATCGGTCATTACGGTTTGACGCCTCGCGGACATTTCTTCGGCGACGGCGCCGAGCGTGGACAGCTCGTCCTTACGCGACGCGGCGTTCGCGGCGGCCTCGGACTCCTCGCGCGCGCAATCGGCTAATTGGGCCTCCAAGTCCCCGGAGCGCCCCGCGCGCTCCTGTGTCTCACGCAGCGCGGCGTCCAGCTCTCCCGCTATGCCGGACAGCTTCACGTCCAGCGCGGCTATCTGCTCGCGGCGCGCCTCAACCTGCGCCGACAGGCTCACGGCGCGTCCCGACGCGCCCTCAAGCTCCTGGTTTATGCGCTCTATATGCTGTTCGCAGAAGCCGATATTGGCCGAAACCACCGCGCCCTTGCCCTCAAGCTCCGCGACATTCTGGTCATTTTGCGCCAATTCCGTACGGACATCCTCAACGGCCCGCTGCTGTTCGGCGTGGCGGACGCTCAGCGTCTCCGACATGGCGTATTGGAATTCCAGCCGCGTTTTGCTCTCACCGAGCTGACACAATACGTCCTCATGGTCGCGCCGCGCCTTCTCGGCATCGGCGCGCGCCTTGTCTAAGTTATGCAGCCAGACGTTGATTTCCAGCCCGCGATGCTCGTCGCGCAGCAGTAAAAACCTCCGCGCCAGCTCCGCCTGCTCCTTCAGCGGGTCGCGCTGGAGGCTCAGCTCGTCTATCTTGTCACGGATGCGCGTCAGGTTGTCCTCCGCGTGCTGCAGCTTGCGCTCGGCGTCCTCCTTGCGCGCGCGGTATCTGGATATACCGGCCGCCTCTTCAAACACGCGGCGGCGGTCGGCGCTTTTTTCGGACAATATCTCTCCGATGCGCCCTTGCCCTATTATAGCGTAACCGTCCCGGCTCAGGCCGGTGCCCAAAAACAGGTCAAGCACGTCCTTCAGACGCACGGCCGCCTTGTTGATATAATACTCGCTCTCCCCCGAGCGGTACAGCCGCCTTGTTATGGCAACCTCGTCCTGCTCCAGCGGGAACAGCCCCGAGGAATTGTCCAGCTTTATGGTAGCCTCGCAAAGCCCCACCGGGCCGCGGTTCTGCGTCCCGTGGAATATAAGCTCCTCCATCTTCTTGTCGCAGCGCAGAACGCGCGCGTTTTGCTCCCCAAGCACCCACCTGACGGCTTCGGCTATATTAGACTTGCCGCTCCCGTTGGGGCCGACGACCGTCGTGACCCCGTTGCCGAACTGCAGCGCGGTCTTGTCGGGAAACGATTTGAAGCCCTGTATTTCAAATGATTTTAGAACCATAGTATGCCCATCCTTTACCGGTTCGCATATACCTTAAGCGCTTCCCTCGCGGCGGCCTGCTCGGCGTCCTTCTTGCTGACGCCTTCTCCCCTGCCGAACACGCGGCCGCCGATATGTACCTCCGCCGTAAAACGCTTGTTGTGGTCTGGCCCCGATTCGCCCGCCATATGATAGGCTATCGGATCCGTAGATACGGCCTGTACGCGCTCCTGCAGCGCCGTCTTGTAATCCTCGACCGCCGCGCCCTCGGTCTGGCTGAATATATGGTTCCGCGCGAAGCGCCTTGCCGCCTCCAAGCCGCCGTCGAGGTAGACCGCCGCGGTAACGGCTTCCACCACGTCGGCCAATATGGACTGGCGGAACCTGCCGCCGGACAGCTCTTCCCCGCGCCCGAAGCGTATAAAGTCTCCCAGCGACAGCACATGCGCGGCTTGCGCCAGGCTGGGTTCGCATACCATCATGGCGCGCCGGCGCGTCAGCTCGCCCTCCGACATGGCGCCATGTTCTTTGTAGAGCTTATCGGCCGTCAGCATCCCCAGCACCGAATCGCCCAAAAATTCCAAACGCTCATAGCACCCCGCCCGTTTCGCGCGGTTCTCGTTGACATACGAGCTGTGCGTAAGCGCGTTTTCGAGCAGCGCGCGGTCGCTGAACCCGTATTCTATAAGCTCCTCCAGTTCATTCACAGGCCGCCCCATCGCCGCTCCCCTATTCTTCCGTTTTCGGCAGCTTCATATATTCTATGCGCCCGGCTATATACTCCGCGAATCCGCTTCCGGCGTAGTCCATAGCTTGCTTGACGGCGCTGCGTATGGCGCGCGCGTTTGACGAGCCGTGCGCTTTTATGACGGCCTTGCTCATGCCCAGCAGCGGCGCCCCGCCGTATTCGGAGTAGTCAAGCAGCTTTTTAACCTCTTTGAGTTCCTTTGATATCAGCGCGGCCGCTATTTTGGTGCGCAGGTTGGTCATAAAGACGCCCTTGAGCATTTTCAGGAAAAACAAGCCGACGCCCTCTTCGGTTTTCAGGAAAATATTGCCTGTAAACCCGTCGGCCACAATCACGTCAACGTCGCCCATAACGGCCTCGCGGCCTTCCACATTGCCCACGAAATTTATAAGACCCTTGCCGCTCGCCTCGGTCAGCAGAGCGTATGCCGCCTTGACCTCCGCCGTGCCCTTGCTCTCCTCAGTCCCGTTGTTCAGAAGCGCCACGCGCGGATTTTCCACACCCATGGCCAGCTTGGAGTAAGCCGAGCCTAAATGCGCGAACTGAAGCAGATATTCCTCTGTGACCTCCACATTCGCGCCGCTGTCTATCAGGACGGCCAGCCCTTTTGCCGTCGGTATCATGGGCACCAGCGCGCCGCGCCGTATGCCCTTGATGCGCTTGACGATAAGCGTCGAGGCCGACAGCAATGCGCCGGTGTTGCCCGCGCTCACCACGGCGTCGCCCTGATTTTCGGCAAGCATCCGCAGGGCAAGCAGCATCGAGGAATCAGGCTTGTCCTTCATGATGGTCGCCGCCTTGTCGGACATGGTTACTACCTGATCGGCGTTTTTGATTTCGACGCCCGGCGGCAGAGCTTCCTCTCCGATCTCTT
>WRLW01000117.1 GCA_009777435.1 Oscillospiraceae bacterium
CCTCGGCCATCTGGTCTATTGACTTGGGCGTGCGGATACCGGCCACAACGTCCTCGCCCTGCGCGTTCATCAGGAATTCGCCGTAGAGCTTCTTTTCGCCGGTGGACGGGTTGCGCGTGAAGGCCACGCCCGTGCCCGAATCGTCGCCCATGTTGCCGAAAACCATTGACTGCACGTTGACCGCCGTGCCCCACGAGCTGGGGATATCGTTCAGGCGGCGGTAGGTTATGGCGCGCGAGTTGTTCCACGAGCGGAACACGGCCTTTACGGCCTCGATTAGCTGCGTTTTCGGGTCGCTGGGGAAATCCGCGCCCATCTTTTCCTTATACAGGGCCTTGAACTGGCCCACCAGGTTCTTCAAATCGGCGGTATCGAGTTCGGTGTCGAGTATGACGCCCTTTTCCTTCTTAAGGCGGGTTATCAGCTTTTCATACTCGGTCTTGGGCTGCTCCATAACCACGTCGGAGAACATCTGGATAAAGCGGCGGTATGAGTCGTACACAAAGCGCGGGTTGCCGGTCAGCTCGGACATGGCCCCGGCCACCTCGTCGTTCAGCCCAAGGTTCAATATGGTGTCCATCATGCCCGGCATGGACGCGCGGGAGCCTGAGCGGACGGACACCAGCAGCGGGTTTTGCGCGCCGCCGAATTTCTTGCCGGTTATCTGCTCCATCTTGCCCAAATATTCATAGATCTGCCCCTCTATCTCGGGCGCGATCTTTTCACCGTCGTCATAATAGCGCGTACAAGCCTCCGAAGTGACCGTAAAGCCCTGCGGCACGGGCATACCGAGATTGGTCATCTCGGCCAGGTTCGAGCCTTTGCCGCCCAGCAGGTTACGCATCGACGCCGACGCCTCGGAGAACAGGTAGACATACTTGTGCATTTTCATCGCTTCCAATCTTTTGTTTTTGTTACCATGGCATGATATCACGGACAACCGCAAAAGGCAAGGAAAAAGTTCGGCAATCCGTTTGGCGGTCCGTTTGGCGTTATTTCATTTCGGAGACCATGCGGCTTGGGCATAGCGGGCGGCCTCCTGAGCGGCGGCCGCGCCGTCGGATGCCGCCGTGATTATTTGATACAGCGGCTTTTGCCTTATGTCGCCCGCCGCGAACAGCCCTTCCACAGGCGTGCGGCAATCCTCGCCGGCCTCGACATGGCCCGACGCGGTTAGCGGCACAAGCCCCTCAAGCAGCGCCGTCATGGGCGTTACGCCCACGGCGGCGAAAACGGCCGAAACGGGCAGGCTCTTTACCGCGCCGGTCGCCATATGGCGCAGCTCCAGAGACTCCACGGTTTTGCCGCCGCGTATGGCAAGCGGCGTCTGCTGAAGCTCAAGCTTGACGTTGGGCAGCGCGCGTACGCGGCTCTCAAGCAGTCTGCCGCCCCTGAATGTGTCGCGCCGGTGTATCAAGCGCACGTCGCAGCCCAAGCCGGCGAGATACGCGGCGTCCTCAAGAGCCGCGTCGCCGCCGCCGACCACCGCCGTCGTTTTCCCCGCGAAGAAGCGGCCGTCGCAAGCGGCGCAGTACGATACGCCGCGCCCGGCGTATTCCTGTTCGCCCTCGCAGCCTATCTTTTTCCGCTCGACGCCCATTGCCGCTATCACCGCCGCGGCTTCTAAACGCCCGCCGTCGGTTATAACGGCGCGCGCGCGATTTTCGGATACCTCGATACCCGTGGCGTTAGTGTAGATTATCTCCGCGCCGAGAGAGCGCGCGTGAGCCTCCATCCGCGAGGCCAGCTCGAAGCCCTCCACGCGCGTCCACGCCGGATAGTTCTCGACGTCGGGCGTGAGGGCCATCTGGCCGCCCGCCGACATGCGCTCCAGCACTGTGACCGCCATGCCCGCGCGCGCGCCGTATATGGCCGCCGTGAGTCCGGCCGGCCCGCCGCCGATTATTATGAGCCTTGGTGCCTGCATAATGAACCTCCTGTATTTCCGCCATAACGGCGCTTACGCTCGGAGCGTCCCCGCGAAGCGCGGGCATTGTATGGGCGGAATCCAAAATAATCTTTCGCCAGGTGTTGACAACGGCATATTATAATGATATCATATTGATATCACTAAAGGGAGGTATCTTAAAATGAATAGAAAAAAAACCGTCCCCTGCACCGAGGAAAAGCTGCTCTCGCCAAAGAGCGGGTTTCCGACGCTTATCTTCTCGATCCTGCTGTGTGTCCTGTCGGTCATGGCCATAGTATTCGCGGCCATGGAGTTAGAAAGGGGCGACGGGACGCCTATTTGGGCCGTCGCCGCGCTCGTGGCCGCGTCGGTTTACCTCAGCGCCGGCTTCCCGATCTGGATAATGGGGCTTAAGGCCATCCGCCCGAACGAGGCGGCGGTGTACACGCTGTTCGGCAGCTATTACGGGACTATAGCCAAGCCGGGGTTTTTCTGGATCAACCCGTTTTGCTCGATGTTCAGCGCGGCGGCGGCGGGCGAGCCTGTGCAGAGCGTCGCGGTAAAAACCGGAATGACGGCGGCCGGCATGCAAACCACGCAGCTAACGCTTAGCAAGCGCAAGGTGTCGCTCAAGGCCATGACGCTCAACAACGGCAAGCAGAAGATAAACGACCGCGACGGCAACCCGATAGACATCGGCGTGGTGGTCATATGGCGCGTGATAAACGCGACCAAGGCCGTGTTCGAGGTGGACAACTATAATGAGTATGTGTCGGTGCAGGCCGACGCCGCCATCCGCAACACCGTTAGGATGTATCCCTATGACATATCGGAGGAGGGCGACGAAAAGTCGCTGCGCGGCAGCGCCGGCGCGGTGGCCGACGAGCTGAAGTGCGATCTGCAGACCCGCGTGTCGTTCGCGGGGATAGAGATATTGGAAGCGCGCATATCGCATTTAGCCTACGCGCAGGAGATAGCCTCCGCCATGCTGCAGCGCCAGCAGGCCGACGCGCTGATCGCCGCGCGCCAGAAAATCGTCGAGGGAGCGGTCGGCATGGTCGAAATGGCCTTGAACAAGCTGGCGGAAAACGAAGTGGTAACACTCGACGACGAGCGGAAAGCCACTATGGTATCGAACTTACTGGTCGTCCTTTGCGGTAACCGCGACGCGCAGCCGGTCGTCAACAGCGGAAGCTTGTATTGACATGGCCGCGCAGGATAAAGAAAAAAAACAAGTGCCGCTGCGCCTGTCGGCGCCGCTCTGGGCCGAAATAAGCCGCTGGGCCGAGGATGAGTTCCGGTCGGTCAACGGCCAGATAGAGTATATCCTGAACGAGGCCGTTAAGCAGCGGCGGCGCAAGCGTGAGGATAAAAGCCGTATTGACAGCCGCCCGGATTAGCGTTAATATGGTAAATGTTATTCACTCACAAAAAGGAGGATGGAGCATATATGCTGTCCATAACCGGACTCAGCAAGCATTTCGCTAAGGTTAAGGCCGTGGACGGGCTGACGCTTGAGGTGGGAAGGGGAGAGGTGTTCGGGCTGCTCGGCGCGAACGGCGCGGGCAAGACGACTACCATGCGTATGCTGGCGACCATGCTGACGCCCACCGCGGGAACCGCGTCCATAAACGGCTTTGACCTGCGAAAGCAGCCTGAGAAGGTGCGCGCCAGCACGGGGCTGCTGTTCGGCGGCGATACCGGCCTGTACGAGCGCCTGACCGCGCGGGAGAACATACTGTATTTCGCGGAGCTGAACGACGTGCCGCGCGGCTTGGCTATGGAACGCGCCGAAGCCTTTGCCAAAACGTTTGATTTCACATCCCACCTTGACAAGCACGCCTCTAAGCTGTCGAAGGGTACCAGGCAAAAGGTCGCGCTCAGCCGCGCCATAATACACGAGCCGCCGCTTATGATGCTTGACGAGCCTATGGTGGGCCTTGACGTATCCGCGCGGCGCGACGTTGAGGAATTCATCCTGTACCTGCGCGGCAAGGGGCAGACCATACTGCTGTCAGACCATACGCTGAGCGTCGTCGAGCGGCTGTGCGAACGCGTCGCCATACTGCGCGAGGGCGTGCTGGTGGAGAGCGGAACCATTGATGAGCTGTGCGCCAAATACGGCGCCGGCTCGCTTGAGCAGGTATTTTTCAACATGCCGTCAGACCAAAAGGGGGCGACCGGAAATGAAGGGTAAAAGCCATATCGGCATAGTGCTGAAAAAAGAGATAAAGGATATGCTGCGCGACAGGCGCACCATATTCGCCGGACTGCTGCTCCCGGTCATATTATACCCGATGATGTTCCTGCTTATGGGCACGTTCATCACCGGCATCACGGACGCGGCCGAGAACGATACGCGGGTGGCCGTCGCGGGCTCGCCGGCTGCGTATGAGTTTGTGCGCGACACCATCCTCGCCGGGGTTCACGGCATAACGGTCACCGACCGCTATGACGGCATCGACGGCGCCATGTCCGAAGGCGGCCCGGATTTGTTCATCGCCTTTGAGCCGGACGACATAGACTTGCTCCGCGCGGGTTCGCCGGTGGGACTAAAGGTGATATATGAAAGTGAAAAAATGTCCGCGACGGCCAGTATGCAGGTTCTGGCGGGCGCCATAAACGCGTATAACGGCCGCGTGACGACAGAAAAGCTCGCGGAATTCGGTCTCACTTTAGAAGGCCTGACGCCGCTGCACATTGAGGCGGTCGCGCGCGAAACCCTGGCCGGCGAGAAGTCGGGCGGGGCGGGTATGATGATGAATATGATGCTGCCCATGATAATCGTGCTGTTCCTGACGGTCGGCGGCATGAATGTCGCGATGGATCTGTTCGCGGGCGAAAAAGAGCGGCACACCATGGAAGCTCTGCTATGCACCCGCGCGGGCCGCGGCGACATACTTATAGGCAAGCTGATCGCGGTGGTGCTGTATTCGCTGGCCGCCGTTGTTTCAAGCGTGGCCGGAATGGTCATAGCGTACTCCGTCGCGCCCGCTCTTATGTCCATAGGGACGGAAACGGATGTGGGGGGCGGATTGGGCGTCGGGGCGGGCGCGCTGGCGCTGATGGTGGTCATTGTCGCTCTGCTCGCCGTGCTGTTCGCCGCGCTTCAGGTTATGGTGAGCTGCTGGTCGCGCACGGTCAAGGAAGCCGGGACGTATTCCGTTTTCTTTATGCTGGTGTCCAATGTGCCCGTATTCGCAACCATGATGATGTCGTCGGGCGACTTTGAGCGGTGGATGGCGTTTGTCCCGGTGCTGAACGTACTCGGCTGTTTGAAAATGATTCTGGCCGGTGTGACCAACTACTCGTTTATGCTCATATCGCTGGCCATGACGGCGGCGTTTCTGGGCGCCGCGCTGCTGGGCACGAGGGCGATGTTCAAAAACGAAACCGTAGTCCTGAGATAACGTTTGCAAACGTGAAAGCGCCGCGCGTCAGCCGCCGGCGCTTTCGCCGGGATCCGCGTTTGGGTCAAGGGGCA
>WRLW01000118.1 GCA_009777435.1 Oscillospiraceae bacterium
GCAACTTAGCCGACTCCGGGGCTGCGTCCACCACGTTCCGCATGTCGGATGCAAGCGCGACCGTCAGGGCTAACTACGAGGACGTTAAGTATGACCTGTTTGTGGAATACGGCGGGATAGAGCCTTCGGGCGTAAACGCGGGGCAGTTTATCATGGGCGAGCGTATTTCGCTTTTGGCGCTACATCCGGCGGCTCATGAATACAGGTTTGACGGCTGGACTTCCGACAGCGGCGGTGTTTTCGACGACCCGGCCGACGAAGCGACCGATTTCACCATGCCCGCCGGCTCCGCTGTGGTTACGGCGCACTGGACGCCGCTGTACCGGTTAGCGGTGGAGGATGGTGTTATTAGCACGCCCGCGAGCGGCACGGAGGGCTATTTTGAAGCCGGGGACGTAATTGAGGTAACAAGTAACACGGCGCCAACGGGTTATTCGTTTATCGGGTGGTACAGCAATAACGGAGGTTCTTTCGACGCCGCGGCGGCTGTGACCACGACATTCACAATGCCCTCTAACGACGTGACCATAACGGCGCAGTATATTTATACTGTCCCTGCTACCACCTATACCCTTACGGTTGAGGATGGTGTAACCACAAATGTAACATCCGGTATTTCGCCGGGTGCTTCAATACCAATCAGCGCGAGCGTTCCGGGGGGGCACTATTTCACCGGGTGGGTCGCGCGGCCCACGGAAGGCGGGGTCGAAAGAGCCGACGGCAGCCGCGAGCCGAATCTAAATTACGGCTCTTTCGCGGACGCTTCGCTTGTAAGTACCACATTTATCATGCCCGACCAGAACATAACCGTCACGGCCATCCTCGTGGATGCCCAATATACGCTTACCGTAACGGACGGCTATGACAGTTCACCTTTACCGGAGACGGGGCCATATCATGAGGGCGATAACGTGGCAATCAGCGCGCCGCCACACACCGGCCAGATATTCACAGGCTGGGTTATCACGGCGGGCGGAGACTTGCTCGCAAACGTCGCAAACGCCGATATTACGAACACCACTTTTATAATGCCGGGCGCAAACGCGGCGATCTCGGCGACATACGCGGCCGTGGAAGATACATTTTACACGCTTACCACAGTGGACTGCCACAGTGACGAGCCGGGGCCGTTTAAGCAAGGCGATTCCGATACGGTGATCGTCACGGCGGACGTGCCGTCGGGCAAGAGGCTTGTCAGCTGGGATACCGGAGGTGTTGGATACACGCCTTCAGGCACGCAGGAGATCACGTTCACCATGCCCGACCGGAACGTAACGGTTACGGCGCATTACAGAGACGCGCCGCCGTCCGGCGGCACAACGCACGACGTTGACGAGTTCGGCGGAGACGGCTGGGGTCAAGGCGGAACGCCGACGCCCGGCTCCGGCGGCGACAAGCAGGAAAAAACCTCCGATACTGCCGAGACAGACAGCCATAAGGCGTATGTACGCGGCATAGGCAATGACCTGTTCGACCCCGAGGGCGGTATGACGCGCGCCTATGTCGCGCAGATATTTTTCAATCTGCTGCCCGACAACGATGTGGAAGCGGCGGCGCGCTTTCCCGACGTGCCTGACGGCGCGTGGTACGCTGAAGCTGTAAATACATTGGCTTCGCTTGATATTGTTGTGGGCTATCCCGACGGGAAATACTATCCCGATACCGAAATCTCATGGGCGCAGATGATTTACTTCGCGGTGCTGTTTGCAAAGGAGACGTCCGACGGCGGGCCGGCGCCAAGGCTTGTCAATGTTCCGGCGAATCATTGGGCTTATGAGCAAATGGCCATAGCGGAGCATCTCGGCTGGCTTATAGACGTTGACGGAGCGGAGCTTCAGCCTGAGCGCGTAATCACCCGCGCGGAGGTTGTAACCCTGCTGAACAGGGTATTTGACCGCAGTCCCGACAAGTCGTATATCGACGGCCATCCCGACCTTATACGCTTTAAGGACGTGCCTGAGACGCACCCGGCATACTATGAGATTATGGAGGCCGCCAATACCCATATTTATATCAGACACGGAGAGTATGAGGAATGGGTATAATAACCTCGGCGCGCTCTTTAGACTGCCCGCCCGGAGCGTCCGGGCGGGAGGGACACAAAATAAAAGCGGAGGTTTGTTTATGAGGCGGCTTATGGCTGCTCTGCTGATTCTAACGGCGCTGTCCGGCTGTCAGAGACCGGTCACGGACGGCGCGCCCGCGGCGAGCGCGCCGGGAGACACGCGTTCAGACGGCAAAATAAGCGTCGTTTGCACCATATTCCCGCAATATGACTGGCTTCGCCAGATTATAGGGGATAATGAAATCGAACTGACGCTTCTTCAGGACGGGCGCGTTGACCTGCACAGCTATCAACCCTCGGTGGATGATATCATAAGAATATCGGCCTGTGATCTGTTTATATATGTTGGCGGCGAGTCCGACATGTGGGTGGAGGGCGTGCTTCGTCAAGCGGCCAACCCCGGTATGCTCGTAATAAATCTGCTGGATGTGCTTGGAGACGCGGCCAAGACTGAAACGCTCGTTGAGGGAATGGAAGATGACGACGACGACGATGACGACGACCACGGCGACGACCACGAAGCCGAATATGACGAGCATGTATGGCTGTCTTTGAGAAACGCGGCGGAGTTCTGTTCCGTCATCGCCGGCGCGCTGTCCTCGATAGATACCGATAGCGCGGCGGTGTATAACGGCAATCTGGCGGCGTATACCGAAAGATTATCCGCTTTGGACGCGGAGTATAAAGCGGCGGCGGACGCCGCGCCCGTCAAGACGCTGTTGTTTGGCGACCGCTTCCCGTTCCGTTATCTGACGGACGATTACGGCTTGGAGTATTATGCGGCTTTCCCCGGCTGCTCGGCTGAGACTGAGGCCAGCTTTCAAACCATAGTTTTTCTCGCGGGGAAAGCAGACGAGTTAGGGCTGAAGGCCGTTATGGTGACTGAAAGCGCCGACCAGTCCATCGCGCGAACCGTAATCGACAATACCACGGGCAAAAATCAGAGGATTTTAGCGCTGGATTCCATGCAGTCGGTGACGCCGGACAGCATAAACGGCGGAGTGACATATCTGTCTTTAATGGAGAGCAACTTGAGCGTTTTGAAAGACGCGCTCAATTAACGGAGGGGCCGTATGCCGCAGCTATCCTGTCGGGATTTGACCATTGGTTATGAGGGGAAAACGGTAGTTTCCGGCCTTTCCTTCGATGTAAACGCCGGGGACTACCTGTGCATTGTCGGGGAGAACGGTACGGGCAAAAGCACATTGATGAAAACCCTGCTTAAACTAATGCCGCCGATGTCCGGCCGAATCACGGCGGAGGACGGCCTGTCGTCAAATCAGATAGGCTATCTGCCGCAGCAGACGGCGGCGCAAAGGGATTTCCCGGCGTCCGTGAAGGAGGTCGTCCGCTCGGGCTGCCTGAACCGCTGCGGTATGCGCCCGTTTTACAGCAAGCCTGAAAAGCGGATGGCGGATGAAAATATGGAAAAGCTCGGGATCGCCGCGCTCGCGAAACGCTGTTACCGCGAGCTGTCCGGCGGCCAGCAGCAGAGGGTGCTTTTGGCCAGAGCCTTGTGCGCCGCGCGTAAAATACTGCTGATAGATGAACCGGCGGCGGGGCTTGACCCCAAGGCGGCCGTTGAGATGTATTCCCTGATTAAAAAGCTGAATGACGAGGGCATCTCCATAGTCATGATTTCGCATGATATTGCCGCGTCTATAAAACACGCCTCACATATCCTGCATATAGGCGAGCGATACCCGCTGTTCTGCGGGACGGTATCGGAATATCAGCAAAGCGATATAGGGCGCAAATACGCCGGTTTGGGGGAATCCTGATGGAGATTATGGATAAGCTCGCGCTGTACTTCCAGTTCCCGTTCGTGCGTTACGCTATGGTCGCTGGCATACTGATAGCGCTTTGTTCCTCGCTTTTGGGCGTCACGCTGGTATTAAAGCGGTTTTCGTTTATCGGCGACGGGCTGTCACATGTCGCCTTTGGCGCTACGGCGGCGGCCGTGGCGCTGAACCTGACGAACAATATATTTTTGGTTCTGCCGGTTACAATTATTTGCGCCATACTGCTGCTGAGAGCGGGGCAGAACGCGAAAATCAGGGGCGACGCCTCGATTGCCATGATTTCTGTGGGCGCGCTCGCCGTCGGCTACCTGATTATGAACATATTTTCCAAGTCCTCCAACCTGTCGGGAGACGTCTGCGCCACGCTGTTCGGCTCCACGTCGATACTGACGCTGACCCGGGCGTCGGTATGGCTGTGCGCCGGGCTGTCGATGGCCGTAATCACGGTGTTCCTGTTGTTTTATCACAAGATATTCGCCGTCACCTTTGACGAGGATTTCGCCACGGCGACCGGAACAAAGGCTAAAACATACAACCTGCTCCTTGCCGCCGTCATCGCGGTGATTATAGTGCTTGCCATGAATCTGGTCGGCGCGCTGCTGGTTTCGGCGCTGGTGGTATTTCCCGCGCTGTCCGCCATGAGGGTGTTGAAAAGCTTTAAGGCCGTGACCATATGCTCGGTGCTTGTCTCGGTTTCCTGCGCCGCCCTTGGCATCCTGATCTCAATACTGGCGGGTACGCCGGTTGGCGCAACCATTTTAGCCGTGAATATTGCGGGGTTTGGCATATTCAGCTTAATCGGCCTCGCGGCGAGGAGCGGGTGAGGGGTTATGAGGAGCTTTCTGCTGATATTGCTGTGCATATTTACCGCGGGCTGCTCAGGCCATCCTAAAGCGGCCGGCGGCGTTGATTTGGACTTTACGAATATGAGCGCCACCATGGTATATGCCGAGATATATAACATGACGACCATTCCCGGCGAATACCTTGGGAAAACGGTAAAAGCGGACGGCTCTTACGATGTTACGCGTTACGACGGTCAGTATTATCATTTTATAATCATCGAGGACGCGTCCGCCTGCTGTCAGCAGGGGCTGGAATTTAGACTGGATGGGGATTACGGCTATCCGCGGAGAGAAGAAAAAATTGAAGTGACCGGCGTGTTTGAGAGCTATGATATGCTTGGGGATACCTACTACTATTTGGCGGTCGATGACATAACCGTTCTGGAATAGCGGGGCGCGGACACAACCGGCATAAGCGGCCGGACGGCTGTAATTTAACGGGGCGGCCATAAAAACTGCTTTACATAGTTGACAGCGCGCCCGAAGGTGTGGTATCATTCCATATGTCGTTGTTACGGCATGGCTTGCGTATGTGGCGGCATAGCTCAGTTGGCTAGAGCATTCGGTTCATACCCGAAGTGTCGTTGGTTCAAATCCGAC
>WRLW01000119.1 GCA_009777435.1 Oscillospiraceae bacterium
GCTTGGGCGCATACCCGTGCAGGGCGGCGGCGGGTACGCTGCTGCGCAAGCTGTACGGAGCGGAGCGTATAAGCGAGCGGCACCGCCACCGATTTGAGGTAAATAACGGATACAGGGAAATCTTGTCTAACGGTGGTCTTGTTATCAGCGGTGTGTCGCCGGACGGAAGCCTTGCCGAGGCGGTCGAGCTGCCGGAGAAGCGGTTTTTTGTCGGGGTGCAATTCCACCCGGAGTTCAAGAGCCGCCCCGATAAACCGCACCCTTTGTTTTTGGGGCTTGTAAACGCGGCGATTCATTCGCGGGAGAGCTTATTGTGATAACAACGGCAAGCGCGGAGAATACAACCACGGCCGTTGCGTATAGAGGAAGGAGTTTTGGCATGAATATCAATCAAAATTACCTTAAGTTAGAAAACAGCTATTTGTTTTTCACCATAGCGAAGAAAGTGCAAGAATACTCGGCGGCAAACCCGGGCGTGAAGATACTCCGTCTGGGTATCGGCGACGTTACCCTTCCCCTTGTTCCCGCCGTCACCGAAGCCATGCAGCGCGCCGTGACGGAAATGGGCGAAGCCGAAGCCTTTCGGGGTTACGGCGATTACGAGGGTTATCCTTTTCTTCGGCAAGCCGTTTGCGGGTACTACGCGGGGAAAGGCGTCAAGCTTGAAGAGGACGAGGTATTTATCAGCGACGGCGCGAAAAGCGACCTCGGTAATATCCTTGACATTTTCTCGGAGGATAACGCCGTGTTGATTCCCGACCCTGTTTATCCCGTCTATGTGGACACAAACATTATGGCGGGACGCAAAATCACCTTTATAAGCGGAAACGCCGCCAACGGTTTTCTACCTCTGCCAGATGGAAGATCGGATATAATATACCTATGCTCCCCCAACAACCCCACGGGAGCGGTCTATAACCGTGAGCAGCTAAAGCTGTGGGTGGATTACGCCTTGGAGCGCGACGCCGTGATTCTCTTTGACGGCGCTTATGAAATATTCGTCCAAGACGGCGGCTTGCCCACGAGTATCTATCAAATAGACGGCGCCGATAAATGCGCCATTGAGTTTTGCTCACTCTCCAAAACGGCGGGCTTCACAGGAACGCGCTGCGGCTATACGGTTGTTCCCCGCGCCCTGATACGGGGCGGCGAGTCTTTGAACAAGCTTTGGCTGCGGCGGCAAAGCACAAAGTTCAACGGAGTGCCGTATATCGTCCAGCGCGGCGCGGAAGCTGTGTTTTCAGACGCGGGAATGGCGCAGATAAAAAACAATATTGGCTATTACCTTGAAAACGCAAAAAACATCGCTAAGACGCTTGCCGAACTGGATATTTGGTTCACCGGAGGAAAAAACTCGCCTTATATTTGGCTCAAATGCCCCGGTAATATGACCTCGTGGGAGTTTTTCGACTTTCTGCTTGAAAAAATCGGCGTCGTCGGCACCCCCGGCGCGGGCTTTGGCGCCAACGGCGAGGGGTTTTTCCGTTTGAGCGCGTTTGGGAAACAGGAGGATGTAACGGAGGCGATGAGACGTATTCGTTCCGTTATGGAAAAAGACTAAGGCCGCGACGCTTTGCAGTATCAAGAACAATCAAACAAGGAGAGGTGTAATCCCATGAAAAACATTCCCGAGCTGTTCGGCAGTATGGTATTCAACAACGAGGTCATGCGTGAAAAGCTCCCTAAGGACGTGTACAAGGCGCTGAGAAAAACCATGACCGAGGGGACGCATTTGGAGCTGGATGTGGCCAATGTAGTCGCGTCGGCCATGAAAGAGTGGGCGGTGGAAAAGGGTGTCACCCACTTTACCCATTGGTTCCAGCCGATGACCGGCATTACGGCGGAAAAGCACGACAGCTTTATCACGCCGGACGGCAGCGGCAAGGCGATTATGGCGTTTTCCGGCAAGGCCCTTGTTCAAGGTGAGCCGGATGCGTCCAGCTTCCCCTCAGGAGGGCTGCGCGCCACTTTTGAGGCGCGGGGCTATACAGTTTGGGACACCACTTCCTTTGCCTTCATAAAAGACGGAACTCTATGTATACCCACGGCCTTCTGCTCATACAGCGGCGAGGCGCTGGACAAAAAAACGCCCCTGCTCCGCTCTATGGAAGCTGTTGACAAACAGGCGCGGCGTGTCTTGAAGCTGTTTGGCAATACGACCGCCAAACGCGTGACGGCTGAGGTCGGCCCCGAGCAGGAGTATTTCCTCATTGACAAAGCCGTCTATCTAAAGCGCCCGGATTTGGTTTACACCGGCAGGACGCTGTTCGGCGCGCGCCCCCCAAAAGGACAGGAGCTGGACGACCATTATTTTGGCGCCATCAAGTCGAGGGTGGCGGCGTTCATGAGGGAGCTGGACGAAGAGCTTTGGAAGCTGGGTGTCTACGCCAAAACCAAGCACAATGAGGTTGCGCCCGCGCAGCACGAGCTTGCGCCTGTTTATTCGACTACCAACATCGCGGCGGATCATAACCAGCTCACCATGGAACTGATGAAAAGCATCGCCGATAAGCACGGGCTTGCCTGTCTGCTGCACGAAAAACCCTTCGCCGGGGTCAACGGCAGCGGCAAGCATAACAACTGGTCGCTCTCCGCCGACAATTTTGGCAATCTTCTTGAGCCGGGAGAAACACCGCATGAAAACGCGCAGTTCCTGCTGTATCTGGCGGCGGTTATTAAAGCGGTGGACGAGTATCAGGATTTACTGCGTGTTTCCGTAGCCAGCGCGGGCAACGACCACCGTTTGGGCGCGAACGAAGCGCCGCCGGCCATTGTGTCTATCTTTCTCGGTGAGGAACTGACCGGGGTTTTGGACGCGCTTGAATCGGGTGAAAGCTACAACGGCGGCGGGAAAAGCCAAATGGAAATAGGCGTCACCGTTTTGCCGCATTTCCCCAAAGACAGCACCGACCGTAACCGCACATCGCCGTTCGCGTTCACCGGCAACAAGTTTGAGTTCCGTATGCTCGGCTCGGCGTTCTCTATTTCAGGGCCGAATATCGTGCTGAATACGGCGGTGGCGGAGGTTTTACGCCAGTTTGCGGACGAATTGGAGCCGTCGGACGATTTTACCGGCGATTTGGCAAAGCTCATCACAAGAACATACGGCGAACACAAACGCATTGTGTTCAATGGCAACAACTACGCCCCCGAATGGGTAACGGAGGCGGCGCGGCGCGGGCTTTCCAACCTGCACACCACGGTTGACGCGCTCCCCGAATTTACGTCGAAAAAGAGCATTGAATTATTTACCGCGCACAATGTGTTTTCGGAGGCGGAGATTCGTTCGCGTTATGAAATCCTGATGGAAGGTTACTGCAAAACGCTCCATATCGAGGCGCTGACCATGGTGGATTTGGTTAAGGGTGAAATTATCCCGGCGTGTATCGCGTATCAAAATGAGATGGCCTCACTGCTTGAGAAAAAGAAATCCTGCGGAGGGTATGACGTTTCTCTGGAGGAGCATCTGCTCGGAAATATATCAAAGCTGTCGGCGTGTTTACTTAAAAAGCTGACCATCCTTGAGGACGTGATTTTGGAGACTAAGGACGAAAGCGACGTTCTCAAACACACAATTTTCTACCGTGACAAGGTATTTTACGCCATGTCGGAGCTGCGTCTTGTCGTTGACGAGCTTGAAACGCTCGTGGCTAAGAAATATTGGCCGCTGCCGAGCTATGCCGAGCTGTTGTACAGCGTCGTGTAAGCGGCAAGGGATTTAGCGTCTGATGAGTCTGTGGGCCGGATAGATGTCCCTTTGCGCGAAAAAATCATAATCGGTTCGTTCATAGAACAAACGCCCCTGAAAAGTACGTCACGGTATCCTTCCCGTTGATATAGCGCAATCCGGAGACATCCCCGATCTTAGCCACATGGATGCCGTACGCCTCTAAGGACGAGAGGGCGTCGTCCGGGCCGCGGCATGGCTCGCCGGTCTGCGCGGCGCATATCTCACACAGCGTACAGCCGCCCGCCGCGAGTACAAGCGCGTTATCACGGCCCAGCTCGGCATACACCTGCCGGGCTATGTCCAATGTCATGGCGTTGTGCTTTTGCTGCGCGTCCATCATGCCCTCGAAGTCAAACGAATCCTCCAGCGGGTAGATATTCTGCCAGATCACGGCTTTATTGAACGTCTTTAGCTTCTCAATGAGCGCCCCCGCCTCTCCCGTATAAGGCGGGCAGGTGTAGTTGCGCCCAAAACGCCCGCACACGTTCCGCTCGCACAGTTCACGAAGCTCCGGCATGAGCGTCAGCCTGCTTACAGGTATCTCCTCAGCTTTGGCCGCGCCCATATCCAAACACAATTTCACGATGTCCATATTCACACCCCGAATGTCAGTAAGCGCCGGTCAGACGGCTTCTCCCCGGCGTTTGGCCTGTTTCCTCGCTCTCAATATACCATCCCTGATATCAAAGTGGCAATACATACCCGGCAATTCCATAAGATTGTATCAAATATCGTAAGATTTGAAAAGACAAACCGGCATCGCTCAGGTATACTTAGGTCACTATCAACACAGGAGGTATAATCATGAGCGAGCTGTTAAACGAAATCTCGGCCGCGCTGCAAAGCGGCAAAGCGAAAATGGTCAAGGAACTGGTGCCCCAAGCGCTGGAGGAGGGTATTTCCGCCAAGGACATCTTGGAGCAGGGCTTGCTGGCCGGGATGGATATCGTGGCGGTCAAGTTCAAGAATAACGATGTCTATGTCCCCGAAGTGCTTATCGCCGCGCGGGCGATGAACGCGGGTACGGAGCTGCTCAAGCCCCATCTTGCGGAAAGCGGCGCGAAGCCTCTGGGCAAGGCCCTGCTTGGCACCGTCAAGGGCGATCTGCACGACATCGGCAAGAATTTAGTCCGCATGATGTTTGAGGGCAAGGGCATTGAGGTTATCGACCTGGGCGTGGATGTGCCGCCGGAGAAGTTCTTAGAGGCGTATAAGGCGGAGAACCCGGACATCATCGCGCTGTCCGCGCTGCTGACCACCACTATGGGAGAGATGAAGAGTACCGTTGAAGCCTTTGTTGAGGCGGGAGAACGCGGCAACGTGGTCATCATGGTAGGCGGAGCGCCCGTGACCGACAGCTTCCGCGAGAGCATCGGCGCCGACATCTACTCCGCCGACGCCGCCAGCGCCGCCGAGGCCGCCAAGCAGGCGATACTGAGCAGGAAGGGTGCGTAGCTCCTATGAATATGGCAAACTGGCTCCAAACCGCCCCCGCGCAGCG
>WRLW01000120.1 GCA_009777435.1 Oscillospiraceae bacterium
ATGTTCCCCCGAGGCAAAGCAGCTTGCCGACGGCATCGAGGTCACGCTGTCCGACCGCCGCCTGCTGCGGCGCGCGGGCGCGGCGGCCCGTACATACATACACAAGCCCTGGGGGCATATTGTCGAGCGCGCGTGCCGCCGCTATGAGACTGTGGCCAAGCTGTATAAATCCAAGCAAACGGAGCTGGAGTACGCGCGCACCCATTCGCGCGTCCTCAATACGCCGCCTGTGAAGCTGAGGCGCGACACGGCCCAAATATGAGCAAAAAGCATTTGACTTTAAGGTTTGCTATAGTGTATCATACGCGTATAGGCGTGTGCGGGTATTGGGGATACGGGCGCTTGGGGGGAAGTACATATGTATAAAAGCGAGGACGAAATATTCGGCCAGCATATCTCCCTGAGACAGACATATGCGTACTTACAGGGCAACGCGCCTCAAATCAAGGATTTTTTCGGCATTTCAGGATTTTACAGCGTTACCTTCACAGGCTGCGGCGCCACTTACGCGCTTGCCAAATCCGCCGAACTCAGCCTAAAGGTGCGCGGCGGGCTTATGAGCATGTCGTTTCCGGCGGGCGATCTGATGCTGAATATGCCTTATTACCGCGATATGCTCAACGGCACGCTTATGTTCGTGTCCTCGCGCTCCGGGCAGACGTCCGAGGTTATCGCCGCCGTGGACAAGGCGCGGCACGAAGCCGGCGCGATTATACTTACCACTTGCGCCACCGTTGATTCAAGGCTTGCCCAAAGCTCCGACCTGATACTCGAAATGCCGTGGATACATGACGAGAGCTCGTGCGCGACGCGCTCGATCTCCAATATGTACGCGGCGAACCTGTATAACATCGGGTTACTGTCGGGCGACAACCTTCTGCTGGATGAAATAAAGGACGCCAGCAACAATCAAGAGCGGTTTATGCACAAATACTTAGGTGAACTGGAGGGCATCGGGCACAGCGGCCTGTGGGATCGCGTGCTGGTACTGGCCGACAGTGAGCTGAGCGGAGTGACCGAGGCCGGCTCAATCGCCATCGCGCGCATGTGCAAGCTGCCAACCACATACTGCCATATACTCGACGTGCGGCACGGGGAGGTCACAAGGGTCAACCGCCGCACGCTGGTAATCGCCGTGGTGTCGCCGCTCGACGACGCGTATCAATGCGTGCTGCTTGACGAGATGTCGAAGCTCGGGGCGCAGATAATGACCATATCGGAGCGGAATATATTCAACTCGGCGCTCAACGTCGTGCTGCCGTCGTATCAAAATTACGCGGTGCGCGGCATACCGCTGCTGTTCTGCTTGCAGGCAATAGGGTACTTCAAGGCGATTGCCGACGGCAAGAACCCGGACGCCGGCGAACACGTCACGAATTGGGTGCGCCTGTGAGCGGAGCCGGGCAAGCCGCGAAAGCGGGTTGCTATTTTTTTTCTTGTTTTTGAGAGAACCGTTACGATTCTAAGGAGGATGAGCCGCACGACGAAGCGTGAAAGGCCGCCGGGGGCGGACGTTGTTATTGTGGGCGCGGGGCCGGCGGGCGCGATGGCCGCCATATTTGCCGCCCGGAACGGCGCGTCCGTGCGGCTGCTTGACGTCAACGGCCGCGTCGGCAAAAAGCTGTCGATTACCGGAAAGGGCCGGTGCAACCTGACAAACGACTGCGATGCCGGCGAATTCATGGACAACCTGACCGCCAACGGGCGGTTTCTGTACGGCGCGTTCGAGCGTCTGCCGCCGCGCGAGGTCATGCGCCTGTTTGAGGAATGGGGCGTGCCCCTGAAAACCGAACGCGGGCGGCGTGTGTTCCCGGCGTCGGACGACGCGCGCGACGTGGTTGGAGCTTTGGAGCGCCGCTTAGCCGCGCTGGGCGTCCGGGCGGAGAAATGCCGCGTGACCGGACTGCGTATCGAAAATGGGCGGCTTCTGGGTATACTTGGGGAGCGGGACGGGATAGCGGGCGCGCTGAAAATCGACGCCGGCCGCGTGATAATCGCCACCGGAGGTCTTTCATACCCCGCGACCGGCTCCGCCGGCGACGGCTATACGCTCGCGCGCCAAGCCGGTCATACCGTAACCCCGCTGATGCCGTCGCTGTCCGCGCTTCTGTCGGACGACCCCTGCTGTCCGGCCATGCAGGGGCTGACGCTTAAAAACGTATCCCTGTCGGTGCTGTGCGACGGCGTGCGCGTATACTCGGAGCAGGGCGAGATGCTCTTTACGCACGAGGGAATTTCCGGCCCGCTTGTGCTGAGCGCGTCGGCGCATATGCGCCGGCACGGCAAATACCGCGCCGTAATTGACCTTAAGCCGGCCTTGAACGACGGGCGGATAGATGAACGTCTGCTGCGCGATATGGGCGCGTCGCCCAACAAGGATATGGTAAATTTGGCGGCGGGGCTGCTGCCACGCCTGATGATACCCGCGGTGCTTGAACGCGCCGGCATCCACGAACGCGAGAAGGCCAACGCGGTGACGCGCGTCCGGCGCGCGGCGCTGGCGCGGCATATCAAGTCGTTTACCATAGATATCACGGGGCTTGCCCCTATTGAGCAGGCCATAGTGACGTCGGGCGGCGTGCCGGTGGGGGAGATACACCCTAAGACCATGTGTTCAAAGCTGCTCGGCGGCCTGTATTTCGCGGGCGAGGTGATAGATGTCGATGCCTATACCGGCGGCTATAATCTGCAAATCGCGTGGTGTACCGGCGCGGCGGCGGGCACGGCCGCGGCCGCAGACCGCGATAATTAACTGGTGGTGGAGTATGGGTATAAAAATTGCCATAGACGGCCCGAGCGGCGCGGGCAAGAGTACCATTTCAAAAACGCTGGCAGGCCGCCTCGGATACATTTATGTGGATACCGGGGCGCTGTACCGTACCGTGGCGCTTGGCTGTATGCGCGCGGGCGCGGACTTGGAGTCGGCGGAGGCCGTCGCGCGATGCCTGCCCTCGTTAGATATCTCGCTGACGCATATAGACGGCGTACAGCGTGTGTTACTCGGCGGAGAGGACGTTTCGGAGCATATACGCACGCCGGAAATATCGCTGTGGGCGTCTAAGCTGTCCGCTCTGCCCGCCGTGCGCGCGTTTTTGCTCGACACGCAGCGCGCTATCGCCGAGACGCGCGACGTCGTTATGGACGGCAGGGACATAGGCACGGTCGTCCTGCCCGACGCGGCGGTCAAAATATTTCTCACGGCGGCGCCCGGCGACCGCGCGCGCCGGCGTTATGAGGAAATGCTCTCAAAAGGCGCCGAATGCGATTATGAAACGGTTCTGCGCGAGGTCATGGAGCGTGACGAGCGCGACCGCACGCGCTCCGCGTCGCCGACCGTAAAGGCGGCCGACGCGGATATGATAGACACCACAGGCAACACCTTTGAGCAGAGCGTCGAGCAGATATACGCGCACGTAAAAAAAAGACTCCTGTGAATACGGGAACGGCGTAAGGAGAACCTGCATGTTTTACCGATTTATATCTGGGCTTTTGAAATTTCTGTGCTTTTTTGTGTACCGGCGGCGTGTAATCGGGCTTGAGAACGTCCCGGACGGCGCGGCCTTGCTGTGCTGCTGTCATACGTCGCTGCTCGACCCGATTTATTTCATAATGGGCATAAAAGAACCCCTGCGCTTCATGGCTAAGGCCGAGCTTATGCGCGTCCCCGTGTTCAAATGGGTGCTGAAGCGCCTGCGCGCCATACCGGTAAACCGCGACGGCAGCGATATAGCGGCCGTAAAAGCCGGGCTGGGTGTGTTGAAAAGCGGCCAAAAGCTGTTCGTGTTCCCGGAGGGGACGCGAGTGCGGCCGGGCGTGGAAGTGGCGCCTAAGACCGGCGCGGCGGTCATGGCGTACCGGTGCGGCGTCCCGATAGTGCCCATGTATGTCACCGAGGGCCGCAAGCGGCCGTTCAGCCGCGTTACCGCCGTGATCGGCAGCCCGTATATGATAACCTGCGAGGAAAAACGCCCTCCCGCGGACTTTTATGAACAGAAAACCGCGGAGATGATGGAGCGCATATTCGCTCTGCGCCCCGAATCGTGAAAGCGATTTCGCGCCGTACCACGGTTCGCGCCGCGTTCGGAAAGGATACGCATGAGGGAAATCGTTGAGGCCCGGCATATGGGGTTCTGCAAGGGCGTTGGACGCGCGGTGAAGCTGACGCTCCAAGCGGCCTCGGAGCATGGCGCGTGTTATACGCTCGGCCCGGTCATCCATAACCGCATGGTCGTTGAGGAGCTGGAGCGCGCGGGCGCGCGCATGGTAAGCGGGCTTGAGGAGATACCGCCGGGAGGCACTGTGGTCATACGCAGTCACGGCGTACCGCCGGAGACTTACCGCCGCGTAAGCGAGATGGGCTTGCGCCTGTGCGACGCCACATGCCCGGACGTCGCGCGCGTCCATGAGATCGCCGCCGCCGAAAGCTCAAGCGAACCGCCGCGTATGGTAGTGATATTAGGCGACGCCGGGCATCCTGAGGTCGCGGCGCACGCCGGATGGTGCGCCAAACCGCTTGTGGTGAAAGACCTGGCGGCGCTCGCCGCGCTGTGGGACGGCGGCCTCCCGAGGGCCGATACCCCCGTTTCGTTTGTGGCGCAGACCACCTCCCGGCGCGAAGATTATGATGCCTGTGTGAATTTTCTTAAAAAACAGTGTACAAATCTGAAAATATTTGATACAATATGCGACGCTACCCTTTTTCGGCAGCGTGACGCGGAAAATTTAGCCTTGCGCTGTGATGCCGTGCTTGTGGTCGGCGACCCTGAAAGCGCGAACACAAGACGTCTGGCGGATGTATGCCGGCGGCACTGCGGGATGGTGTTCTTGGTCGAGAACGCCGAGCAGGCGGACAAGCTGCCCATTCCGCGCGACGCACGGGTAGGGCTTACGGCGGGCGCGTCAACACCCGCCGGGGTCATAAAGGAGGTCAAACAGACGATGGAGAACAATATTTATCCAGACGCCGAGCAATCATTTGAGGAGATGCTCGAGAAATCCTTCAAAACGCTGACGACCGGCGACAAGGTTACAGGCGTCATCACGTCGGTCACGCCCACGGAAATACACGTCGATCTCGGCACTAAGCACGCGGGCTATATACCCGTGGCGGAGTTGTCGGACGATCCTGAATATAAGGCCGAGGAGCATTTGCGCGTGGGCGAAACCATCGAAACGTTCGTTATGCGCGTAAACGACGTCGAGGGCACGGCTAT
>WRLW01000121.1 GCA_009777435.1 Oscillospiraceae bacterium
GCACGGTGCGCACCACGCCCATAGCCGTGTTGTAGCTCCCGGGGGTCATCAGCGTTTCGTAACGCTCGGACAGCAGCTTGGTCAGGATGTATTTCATGGATGTCTTGCCGTAGCTTCCCGTGACGCCGATTACCACAAGCTCGGACATGGACGCGAGACACCGTTTGGCATCATTTGTGAAACGTTTGTTGATAACCCTCTGGACGGGTAGCGTTATCCAATTCGACAGTATGACCAAAAGGGGAATCATTAAATAAGAGACGGCCAGACTTGACACGGCGACCCGGTGGACGGGAATAAATATACCCGCGCCCAGCGCGGCGGTCAGGATAATCTGAACCGCGAAAATCCGTGCCGCGCGCGGCGTCAGCACAAAAGGCTTCTTAGCTTTTTTGGGTATATTGAATACCGCCAAAAGAACCAGAGCCGCGCACGCCGCCGCCCACGAGGCCCAGTGTTCGATCAGGCCGAGCAGCGGGATAACTGCCGCCGGCCATTGACGGGCGAAGTAATCGCCGCCGCTTCGTTTCAGCCAGCGCCAGTAGCCCGGCGTCTGGTATGAGGCAAGCTGCATCATATGGATACAGGTCAGCGACGCCGTGACGGCCGACCCGGCGAATACCGCTATAATTATTACCGGAAACCATTCAGGCATCGCTACACATCCCAACCATTATAAAAACGCATCCAGGACACGGCAGAAATGAGCGTATTGCTCCAACAGCGCGTAATGCCCGGAGCCTTTCAGCACCACAAGCCCGGCGTCGGGAATGACATGCTCCATCACGCGCCCGTGTTCAAGCGGCGAAGCCGTATCATATTCGCCCCAAACCAGCAGCGTGTCCGCGGATATATCGGGCAGCCGGCTTTCATAGTCCTCGTTTATCACGCGCGTAAGCGTCCCGCGCATAACGGGCGACGCCGCGCGGTAGTCCGCGGAGCCTGAACGCCCGCGCAGGCGCTCCAGCAGCTTTGGGAACGGTTTCAGCAGATGCTTCAGGGTTTTATAAGAATACACCTTAATATAATAGTCGGCGCCGCGCCGGGGCTTAAGGCCGGCCGCGCCGCACAGCACGCATTTACGGACGGTTACCGGCTGATTCCGCGCCGGCCGCGACAGCCAGTTAAGTATGACGCGCCCGCCATGAGAATGTCCGATAGGCACACATTCGTTTATGCCCAGCTTTTCCAGAAACTCAAGGATAAAATCCACATAGTCGTCCGTACACCACGGCGAGTCCGGCTCGTCGGACGCGCCGAAGCCCGGCAGGTCGGGCGCGACAACGCGGAATTTTGCGGTCAGACGCTCAAGTATGGGCATGTATAAAGACGCCTCGACGCCCCAGCCGTGGAGGAACAGCACGGCGTCGCCGTGCCCCTCGTCATAGTAGCGCACAGTCAAGCCCTGGATTTTATCCGTTTTCAGCATCATCACTCCATATGGCCCAATATCAGCGCCGGCCGATACATTATATGTCAGCGCCATGTAGAATTCAAGTATTTTATAGCGGCGCGCGGGCTTCGGCGGGCCATGTTTTTTAGTTGACAAAAACAGTTTACAGAATACAAAGTATCTGATATACTACTATTAAATTTCAGGACATACAAAGGGTTGATTGATACGGGCCGGAATTTCAAAACCACAATAGGCGGCTCCGCGCTGCTGGAAGGCATTATGATGCGGGGGCCGGACAAGATTGCCTGCGTTGTGCGGGTCTCCGACGGCGAACTGGCCGTGAAGGAAAAAGAGCTGCGGCCGGTAAAGCATGGCCTGCTCAAGATGCCCCTTATACGCGGCGTGGTTAACTTCATAAGCGCGTTGAAGGAGGCGTTTGAGGCTCTGGGCTTTTCCGCCGAGGTCGCGCCCATTGAGGAGGGCGAGTCTCGGTTTGAGAAATGGCTGTCGGAAAAGTTCGGCGACTCGTTTGTACAGAAAGCGGTCACAGGCTTCGCAATGGTGCTGGGCGTGTTGCTTGCCGTGGCGCTGTTTTTCGCGCTGCCCATCCTGCTCGCCACACTGCTTGAAAATCTCCTGAATGCCGGCGATATGAGCTTGGGCGGCTGGCGCGCTTTGTTTGAGGGCGTTTTGCGGCTGTTCATTTTTTTCCTGTACATCGTCGCCATATCGCGCATGAAGGACATACAGCGCGTGTTCGCGTATCATGGGGCGGAGCATAAAGCCATCCACTGCTACGAGGCGGGTCTGGAGCTGACCGTCGAAAACGTGAAGGCTCAGTCGCGCAAGCACCCGCGATGCGGCACCAGCTTCTTACTTATGGTATTCCTGATAGGCGTGCTGGCCTTTCTGTGGGTAGCCAACCCCAACCCCTTGGTTCGCATCGGGCTGAAGCTGCTGATGCTGCCCGTGGTGGTGGCGGCGGGCTACGAGGTAAACCGCCTGATCGGACGGTATGACAATCTGGCGTGCCGCGTGATTCGCGCGCCCGGCCTGTGGCTCCAGGGATTCACCACCAACGAGCCGGACGACGGCATGATCGAGGTGGGCGTTGACGCGCTGAACCGCGTGATACCAAAGGAACAGGGCTCGGATGAGTGGAAGTAGCCGTATACCGGGCGTATCCGGCACATACCACAATGTTTATCTTGACGCGCGCGGCAGGCTGAGAGAAAAATACGCGGATTCGGCGTCGCTTGAGGCGCGCTTTATGCTTATGGCGGCGGCAGGCAAGACGCAGGAGGAGCTGCTGCGCGACGCGGCCCTGTATGTGACCGCCGAGGTGCTGCGGCGCTATGAGGATATGCTGGCCCGCCGCAAAAGCGGCGAGCCGCTCGCGTATGTGACGGGCGCGTGGAATTTCTGCGGCCTGCCTCTTATTATAAGCCCTGATGTGCTGATTCCGAGGGTCGATACCGAGCCGCTGGCCGAGGCGGCGATAGCGCGTGCGCGCAATATACCCGGATGCCGCGCGCTTGACCTCTGTACCGGCAGCGGATGCGTCGCGCTGGCCATAGCCTCGAAAGCGCCGGGTTCGCAAGTTACCATGGCCGATATAGACGCCGCCGCTTTGCGCGTGGCCAAACGCAACGCCCGCGGCCTTAAGCTGCTGGTGAACGCCGTTAAGGCGGACGTGCTTTCGCCGCCGCCCGCGGCGTTGGGACTGTACGACATTATAACCTGCATCCCCCCTTATATACCGACCGGAGAGATAGCGTCGCTTGACGCCGAGGTCAGGGATCACGAGCCTTTGAAGGCGCTGGACGGCGGCCCCGACGGAATGGACTTTTACCGCGCGCTGGCACGGCACTGGCCGCCGGCGCTCAAGCCGGACGGCGTTATGATGCTTGAGATAGGCGCGGGTATGCTAAAGCGGGTGCGCGGGCTGTTCACGGATTTCACGACAGCCGAGGTGATAACCGATTCCGGCGGCGTCGAGCGCGTTTTAATAATGACCCCACGGCGCTGAACGGTAAGGGCGCTTTGATATTGCTAATTATTTATTGAAAGCGGGTAATCGGCATGGACAAAAAGAGGGCGTTGGACACCGCGTTGGATCAAATCGAAAAGGCTTATGGCAAAGGCTCGGTCATGCGTCTGGGGCAGCAGACGGATATAAAGGTGAGCGTTATACCCACCGGCTCGATATCGCTTGACCTTGCGCTTGGCATCGGCGGCGTGCCAAAAGGCCGTATAATCGAGATATACGGCCCGGAATCGAGCGGTAAGACCACCCTTGCCCTGCATATCATCGCGGAGGCTCAAAAAGCCGGGGGAGAGGCCGCCTTCATAGACGCCGAACACGCGCTCGACCCGATGTACGCCCGCGCGCTGGGCGCCGATATAGACAGCCTGCTGGTCGCGCAGCCGGATACGGGCGAACAGGCGCTGGAAATCGCGGAGGCGCTGGTGCGCAGCAACGCCATTGACGTGATAGTAATCGACTCGGTGGCCGCGCTGGTTCCGCGCGCCGAGATAGAGGGCGAGATGGGCGACGCGTTTGTCGGCCTGCACGCGCGCCTGATGTCGCAGGCTTTGCGCAAGCTGGCCGGCGCCATTTCAAAATCAAACACCGTAGCCGTATTTATAAACCAGCTGCGCGAAAAGGTAGGCGTGACATACGGCAGCCCCGAGGTCACGACGGGCGGGCGGGCCTTGAAATTTTACGCCTCCGTGCGTATAGACGTCCGCCGCGTGGAAACCTTGAAGTCGGGCAACGACCTTGTGGGCAACCGCACGCGCGCGCGCATGGTCAAGAACAAGATGGCCCCGCCGTTCAGGGAAGCGGAATTCGACATAATGTACGGCGAAGGCATCTCGAGGACAGGGGAGCTTATTGATCTGGGCATACTGCTCGATATCGTGCAAAAAAGCGGTTCATGGTTCTCGATGGGCGAAACGCGCTTAGGACAGGGCCGCGACGCCGCCAAGACATACCTTAAGGATAACCCTGAGCTTGCGCAAAAGCTTGAGGAAATGATACGCGCCGACTCCGGGCGCCTGAAGATGACCGGCGGCAAGTCAAAAAAGGCCGTTCCGAAACCCGAGACCTTCACGGTCGCTAAAAAGCCGGTGGCCGTTACCGCCGACGACGCACAATGACGGTTGAGGACGCTAAATTATATGCCGCGAGGCTGTTGTCGGCAAGGCCTTATTCCGCCGCCGCGCTGACATCTAAGCTTTTGGGGCGCGGCTTTACGGAGGATGACGCGGCCGGCGCCGTAGCGTCGCTGGTAAGCGGCGGCTATCTTGACGACCAGTCATACGCGCGCACCGTCGCTAAGCACTATACCGGCAGGGGATACGGGCGGCGGCGCGTCGAGGCGGAGCTGCACCGCCGCGGTATTGACCGCGAAACGGCGCGGGAGGCCGCCGAGGAGCTTCCTGAGCCGGACGATACCTTAGACGCGCTTGTATCGGAGATGTTCAAAAACGGCCCCCCCGACGAACGGGCGCTGCGGCGTTTTACGGAGCGTCTGAGGCGCAGGGGATTTGACTGGCCGGATATCCGCGACGCGCTGTCGAGGGAGCGCGAAGGGCCGTTATGGAGTGACGCCGAATGAATGTGGCTATTATTTCACTGGGCTGTTCAAAAAATCTGGTCAACAGCGAGCAAATGATGTGGCTTATAGAGCGTGAGGGCCATACCCTGTGCGCTCATACAGATATGGCGGACGCCGTTATCGTCAACACATGCG
>WRLW01000122.1 GCA_009777435.1 Oscillospiraceae bacterium
TGCTAAAACGCTCGATAACGTATTGGTTTTGGACGCGGGCGACAGCCTTCACGGGCAGACGGCGGCGAACCTCTCAAAGGGCGTGACTATGGTCGAACTCATGAACGCGGCTGGCTACAGCGCGATGGTACCGGGGAATCATGATTTCAACTATGGCGCGGACAGGCTGCTGGAGCTGTCCGAGCTGATGGACTTCCCCCTGCTGGCGGCAAACGTCAAAAAGGCCGACGGCACGAACCTGTTCAAACCGTATGAAATCTTTGAGATAGCGGGCGTTAAGGTCGGCGTGTTCGGGCTTGCCACACCTGAGACGGTTACTAAATCCGACCCGCGCAATGTGGCGGGCTTGACCTTTGCGGATCCTGTTGAAACGGCTGGGCTTATCATAGGAGAACTGGGAGACTGCGACGTGGTGATCGCGCTGGCGCATTTGGGGATAGACGACGCGTCCGCCGCCGCCCACCGCAGCGACGCGCTGGCGGCCGTCCCCGGCATTGACTTGATCATCGACGGGCACAGCCACTCTAAACTGGATGAAGGGCTTGAAGCCGATACGCTGATCGTCCAAGCCGGGCAGCATGGCCAGCACATCGGCATTGTTGAGCTTACGGTCGAAAACGGCGTAATAACCTCGAAATCCGCGCGGCTCATCGCCGTAGGGGACGACTTGGACGCCGACGAGTCAATCATAGCCATAATCGAGGAAGAGGAAGCGAAAATTGAACCGATTACGGGCGTCGTCGTAGGACACACTCCCGTAATGCTGCAAGGCGAAAGGGAATACGTCAGGACATCGGAGACCAACCTCGCCAACCTGATAACGGATTCCATGCTGCACGCCACGGGCGCGGATATCGCTTTTATCAACGGCGGCGGCATCCGGGCGAGCATTGACGCCGGGGAGATAACCATGGGCGATGTTCTGAACGCGATGCCCTATTCCAATATTTTAGTGACGGTAGAGCTGACGGGCGCGGACATGCTGGCGGCATTGGAGCACGGCGTGAGCGCCTACCCTGACCAAGCCGGACAGTTCATTCAGGTGTCGGGGATACGCTTCGCGATTGACCCGAGCGAGCAGGCGGGGAGCAGGGTAAAAACCGTCACAATGCAGGATGGCGGCGCGTTTGACCAAAACAGAACCTACACGGTGGCGACCATTGACTTTATCGCGGCGGGAGGCGACGGCTACGAGACCATAGCCAACGGAACAGATATCAAATACTATGGCAGCGACGCGGAAGCCGTCGTGGCATATCTGGCGGCCAATCCCGCAATAACCGCCGCTCCCGCGGGAAGGCTGACCGTTCTGGAAGAACCGGAGCGGCAGGCCGAACAGCAGACCGAGGAGCCTGTGTCACCCCACGCGCCGGCATACTACATAGTCGTTCTCGGCGACTGGCTCAGTAAAATTGCCCCGCGATACGGTATGACCTGGCAGGAGTTGTGGAGGCTTAACCCGGAGATTAGAAACCCTAACCTGATATATCCGGGTCAGGTTATCTATGTAGGCGGCCGTCAGGATTAAACGCTTGGGTCAATACGCCAGTAAATACTTGACAAACTGCGCCTTTTGAAATAATATGGGCGCGTCGCCCCGTACCGCACGCGTCTCGCGGGGCAGGTTTTATGGAAAGAAGGGGAAGGTAATGTTTATCAAAGTTTTACTGCTCGCGATCTTTTTTGGCGTAACCGTCGCGATTGGGCTGTATTGCCGGAAACACGCCTCCGACGTTAACAGCTTTGTACTCGGCGGGCGTTCCATCGGGCCGTGGCTTACGGCGTTCGCTTATGGCACGTCATACTTCTCGGCTGTGGTGTTCGTGGGATACGCCGGCCAGTTCGGCTGGAGGTATGGAATTTCCGCGACGTGGATAGGCTTGGGCAACGCGTTTATAGGCTCGCTGCTCGCGTGGGTCGTCTTAGGGCGCCGCACGCGCGTCATGACGCGGCACCTGAACAGCGCCACCATGCCGGAATTCTTTGGGGCGCGCTATGGCTCGCAAGGCTTGAAGGTCGTATCCTCCGCCATAATCTTTATTTTCCTCATACCATATACCGCCTCTCTCTACAACGGGCTTTCGCGGCTTTTCGCTATGGCGTTCGACGTGGATTTCTGGGTATGTATAGTGATAATGGCGCTGCTCACAGGTGTTTATGTTATTGTGGGCGGCTATGTGGCCACTGCCGTCAACGACTTCGTGCAGGGCGTTATCATGCTGGCCGGCATCATCGCGGTTATCTTTGCCGTGCTTAACGCGAACGGCGGCCTGATGGGCTCGCTTGAAAAGCTCGCCTTCGTGGAGGACGCGGCGGTGTCCTCCACACCGGGCATTTTCGCGTCGTTTTTCGGCCCAGACCCGCTGAACATGCTTGGCGTGGTAATACTTACCTCGCTCGGCACATGGGGACTGCCGCAGATGCTTCAGAAGTTCTACGCCATAAAATCAGAAAAAGCCGTACACAAGGGGACTGTGATATCAACCGTGTTCGCGCTGGTCATAGCGGGCGGCTGTTATTTCCTCGGCGGCTTCGGACGCCTGTTCGCGGATAAGATCGAGGTAAGGGCCGACGGCAGCGTTATATTTGACTCAATAATCCCCACAATGATGTCCGGCTTCTCGGATTTGCTTATAGGCGTCGTCGTCATGCTGGTGCTGGCGGCTTCCATGTCAACGCTTTCGGCCCTTGTCATGGCTTCGGCGTCAACCCTGACGCTGGACTTCCTAAAGGGCAATGTCATCAAGAAAATGGACGATAAAAAACAACTGTTTATCATCCGTTCGCTTATTGTCGTGTTCGTGGTTATCTCGGCCGCCATAGCTGTGCTGCAGTATAACAAAAACGTTGTGTTTATCGCGCAGCTTATGGGCGTCTCGTGGGGCGCGCTGGCCGGCTCGTTCCTCGCGCCGTTCCTGTTCGGCCTGTATTGGAAGCGCACGAGTAAATTCGCGGTCTGGTGCGGTATGGGCTTCGGCACCCTGTTTATGACGGCGAATTTCCTGACCAACGTCAATATTTTACCCGCGGCCCTCTTTCCGGTCATCCTGCGCTCACCGGTCAACGCCGGCGCGTTCGCCATGCTGGCCGGGATGCTTATAGTGCCGGTCGTCAGCCTGCTATCACAGGCGCCCGACAAGAAGCTGATTGACGATTGCTTCTCCTGCTATGACGAAAAAGTAACCGTCGCGCTCAAGGAGTCGTTAGGCGATTGAGCCTTTCGAGGCACAGGAGGCCCTTTGCAAAAAGGGCCTCTTTCTTCGTGTTGTAATTCTTGTGAAATACTGGTATAATGTATCAATATCAAGAAAAAGGGGGACGACCGTCATATCTGGATCCGCGTACAATGGCGGCATAAAGCGGCTCAACCCCGACCCTGAACACGGGCTGACGGCCGAGCAGGCGCGCGAGCGCCGCGAGGCGGGCGCCGTGAACACCCAGCCGCTGAATATGACGCCTACCGTCGGCCGCATCATAGCGAAGAACTCTCTGACGCTGTTTAATATAGTAAACCTGCTGCTGGCTATAGCCGTTATACTGGTAGGACGCCCTGAGCAGACCCTGTTCATAGGCGTCGTGCTATGCAATACCGTTATGGGGATTTTTCAGGAGCTGCGCGCCAAAAAGACACTGGATAAGCTGGCTATATTATCCCAAAGCGCCGTTACCGCCGTCCGCGACGGCGGCATGAAAACCATACGGCCTGAAGATATAGTCCTCGACGATATAGTATACCTCAAATCGGGCAACCAGATATGCGCGGACGCCGAGGTGGTGCGTTCTATAGGGCTGACTGTGGACGAATCACTGCTGACGGGCGAATCCGACCGCATATCCAAGGACGCGGGCGACGAGGTTATGTCGGGCACCTATGTGGTCGGCGGGCAGGCATATGTGCGCGTGTCCGCCGTGGGTCAGGCGAATTATGCCACACGCCTGACCTCCGAAGCCAAAAAGAGCAGAGGAAAACATTCAAAGCTACTGCGGTTTTTGAGGGTCATGATCAGAATCCTGACCATTGTGATCGTGCCGCTTGGTATTATGCTGTTTTATACGACTTATAAAAGCGGCGTATCGCTTGAGGAGTCGGTGGTCAGCACAGCCGCGGCTATGGTAAGCATGATACCCGAGGGACTTGTGCTGCTGTCGGGCGTGACGCTTATGCTCGGAGCCGTCAGGCTGTCAGGCCGCAAGGCGCTTGTTCAGTCGCTGCCGGGCATAGAAACGCTGGCGCGTGTTGACGTATTATGCTTAGACAAGACCGGAACCATCACCGACGGCGCCATGAGCTTTGAGCGGCTTGAATTGCAGGGCGGCGCGGCAAAGCGCGACGTGGAAAGGGCGCTTTCCGAGCTTATGGGAAACCTGCGCGACGACAACGCCACCGCGAAAGCCCTGCGTGCCAAGTTTGGCGAGACGCGCCTGTGGCGCGTGACGTCGGTCGTGCCGTTCACATCCGAGCGTAAGTGGAGCGCGGTGAGCTTTGAGGATACGGGCAGCTACTTTTTGGGCGCGCCGCAGTCCCTTTTGTCCGCCTCCGACGCGCAAAGCCTCTCGCTGGCCGGCATATACGCGGAGCAGGGGTACCGCGTGCTGTGCCTCGCGCACTCCGACTCCGCGCTGAAAGGCGGCGCGCTGCCCAAACGCGTGAGGTGCGACGCGTTGATACTGATATCCGACGGTATACGGGATACGGCCCGCGATACGTTCGCCTATTTTGAGCGCGAAGGCGTTACCTTAAAGGTAATTTCGGGCGACGACATGCGGTCGGTAAGCGCGGTGGCGGCAAAAGCGGGGATAGCAAACGCGTATGAGGCTGTCGATATGAGCCAGTATACCGATAAGACTGATTACTCCGCGCTTGCGGAGCGCTATACGGTGTTCGGCCGCACCACGCCGCAGCAGAAGCGTATGCTGATCCGCGCCATGCAAAAAAACGGGCATACGGCGTGTATGACCGGCGACGGCGTAAACGATATATTGGCCATGAGGGAGGCGCATTGCAGCGTCGCCATGATAGGCGGGAGCGACGCCGCGCGCGGGTCATGTGATTTTGTGCTGATGACGTCTGATTTCAGCGCGATGATAGGGGTTCTGAAAGAGGGGAGACGCGTCATAAATAATAT
>WRLW01000123.1 GCA_009777435.1 Oscillospiraceae bacterium
CAGCCCTGTTATATCCCCGGCTATGCCGCCTGGGTGCTGCTTTGGCTTGATTTTTTCTATCAGTACGCGCAGGTCTTGTATAAAGCCGGGGGTCAAGGCCATTATTACCTCGGTATTTTGCTCACGCCCCGCCGCTTCTAAGGTAACCGCCGTTTCAGAAAGGGCCGACTCGCCAATATTGGCCAGGGCGCTTTTGATGCCGTGGACGGTGATGGTAAACGCGCGTAAAGCCTCCTCGCTTTCAAACCCGGCCTTTTGGCGAAGCTCCTCCAATACGGCCATCGCTTTATTCGCGTCCCTGATAAAGGAGCCAAGCAGCAGCGAATTAACCTGCTGCTGCCCGCCGCAGGCGTTTACCTCCGGCATTGACCGGCGGGCGGCTTCTTTGACCTCCGGCGGCTGCTTATCGCGTATAAGCTTATTGAGGATAGAGTTCAGATGGCGTATGTCTATGGGCTTTGAAATGAAAGCGTCGAAGCCGTTTTGCAGGAATATATCCGACTGGCCGATCACGGCGTTTGCCGTCAGCGCGACGATGGGGCTTGCGTAGCCTAAGCCGCGCAGAAGCCTTGTGGTCTCTATGCCGTCCATTACGGGCATCATGTGATCCATGAATACAATGTCATATACATTGCCGCTTTTGATTTTATCAATGGCCTCGGGGCCGCTCATGGCGGTATCTATCTTCAGGCCATAAGGCTTCATGAGCCCTTGGGAGACATACAGGTTTGTCTCCACATCGTCAACAATAAGGACGTTTCCATAGGGCATAGGCTCGCGTATTATTTTGGTTCTCTGCCCGCTGGTCATATAACGCAGGCGGAACTGGCGCAGCTCGTCCGCCAGCTCGCCGCCCAGCACGTCGGCGTCCACCGTGCCCTGAGGCAGTCTCACGGTGAAAACCGAACCCTTGCCCGGCTCGCTGTCCACATAGATTTCACCGCCCATAAGGGCCACCAGACGCTGCGTGATGGAAAGGCCCAGCCCCGTGCCCTCGATCGAGGGGCCGCCCTCCTGATTAAAGCGTGAATACTCCTCAAACAGCCTTTCAACCTGCTCCGCGGTCATGCCGCGCCCCGTGTCGCGTACGCTCAAAATAAGCGTCACGCCATGCTTGGAAGGCTCAAACGCGGCCGACAGCGTGACCTTGCCTGTGTCCGTATACTTAAACGCGTTTGAGAGCAGGTTGTTCAGGATCTGCTTTATGCGAAGCTCGTCGCCTATCAGCTTTGACAATATATTTTCGTCGATCTGAATATCAAATTCTATGGGCTTATCGCCTATCCGCATCATGTTCAGATGTATCGAGTCATTCAAAAGGCTGGCGACATTATATTGGGCCGGCATGATATCCATTTTGCCCGCCTCTATTTTTGAGAAGTCCAGTATATCGTTGATGATGCCTATCAGCAGGCCGCACGAGCTGTGTATTCTGCCCAGTCCTTCCATGGTTTCGACGGGGAGCGTCCCGTCCTGCATCAGTATTTCGGTAATGCCCCAAATAGCGTTCATGGGCGTGCGTATCTCGTGGCTCATGTTCGCAAGGAAGGCGGATTTGGCGTGGCTGGTCATCTCGATCTCGGCCCGCTGCCTTGCCAGCTCCTGTATGTCCGTTATATCCTGCACGACCTCGATGAATCCGGCGATTTTATCCTCCATGTCCCGGAGGATTTCAACATCTACCTGGTAGTATGAATCCTTGCGGCTGAAATAGGTGTGCTTCAAGCCGCGTTTGGCGCAGGCGATGCCGCAGTTGTCGGTATTGCATATTTCGGAATCCCAATTGCTGCACGGCGTCCCGTATATGTCCTCCCGCTTTACACCTAAAAAATCCTCGACCGCCTTATTGACAAACGTCCATTTCATGTCCGCGTCGGTTACGGTTATGGGCAGCGATATCGCGTCAAGAATGGACTTATACCAATGGGCGTCCGACTCGATTTTGGCTATAGAATCCGCTATCTCGCGCTCCATGCGCTTCTTTTCGGTGATATCCATCAGCGCGCCGGCCACCCTGACCGGAATACCCGCGTTGTCCCTGAAGGTGGTTCCCAGCGCGTGGAAATGCCGGTATTCGCCATTTTTCAGCTTCAGACGGTACTCGACGTCATACGGCGTCCTTCCGCTGTAGTCGTTCATATGCGCCATGAAAGCGCTTAGGGTCTCCTTCTTGTCCTCAGGATGCAGCTGGTCGCTCCAGCTTTGAAGTACATTCGGGAAATCGTCCTCGTCGGAAAATCCCAGCATCTCGCGAAACTCGCGAGACCATGTAAATCTGTTGCCGGGGTTAATCGGGTCTCCGCTCACCACATCCATATCCCACAGCGCTATGTTCAGCGCGTCGTTTGAGAGCTTGTATTTCATTATGTCGTATTCATTCTGGCGAAGCTGCTCGATCAGCGCTATCTGGTTTGCGACCCTGAGCTTGACAAGCGTGTGCGGAAACGGCTTGGTTATGTAATCCACGGCGCCCAAAGCCAAGCCTCTCTCCGCGTCGCCGGAATCGCTGAGCCTTGTGATAAATATAATAGGGATGTTTTTGGTTTGTTCAAATTCCTTTAGCTCTGCGATTACGGCGTATCCGCTCATTTCCGGCATAATAACGTCAAGAAGTATGAGATCCGGCAGATGCTTCTTTGCCGCTTTTATAGCGGCCGCCCCGGTTTTTGCCACATAAATGGTATAGTCCGACTGCAATATATGGGTAAGCTCCATTATATTCTGCGCCTCATCATCCACAATGAGCACGCTGTACTTCTTGGCATTGTCCACGGCTTAACACCTGCCTCTATAATAAAAATGGGTTATAAGTCAACGCGGCAAACCATGTTTCTCCCTTTTTTCTTAGCTTCATACAGCGCCATATCGGCGCGCGAGATAAACTCGTCGGTCGTGCTTTCGCCGCCATACTCCCTCGTGTTGGTTCCGATGCTGACGGTTAGCTTCGACGCTTTCCTGTCCTCGCACGGAACCTCCAGAGTCTCAACGCTCACGCGTATCTGCTCCGCGATGTCAAGCGCGCCGTGCAGGTCGGTATTGGACAGCAGCGCGATAAATTCTTCCCCGCCCCAGCGGGCGGAAAAATCACCGGAGCGCTTGAGTGTTTGCTCTATTGCTCCTGCGACGGCCTTCAGCGCCACGTCGCCCTGCTGATGTCCGTATGTATCGTTGTAGATTTTGAAATGATCGACGTCTATGACCAGAATACTGATGGGCGTCCGCTCCCGCAGCGCCCTGCGCCATTCCGTCTGCAGCCGGGTCTCAAAGCAGCGCCTGTTGGGCAGATCGGTCAGTTGGTCGGTCATGCTGAGCCGCTCGATGATGCGAAGCTGCTCAAGGGCTTTTATTTGATTCATCACCCTGATTTTTACGATCGCCGTCGAGAACGGCTTGCATATATAATCCGCGGCGCCCAAGGACAGCCCTTTTTCCTCGTTGTCGTCGCCGCTTAGCCCCGTGATAAAAATAACGGGTATGTTTTTTGTATTCTCAGACGCTTTCAGCGCGGTAATCACGGCATAGCCGTCCATTTCGGGCATGATGACATCCAGCAGTATGACGTCGGGCAGATGCTTTTCCGCCGCCTTGAGGGCGCTCTGGCCGTTTTTCGCGGCGTAAACGGTGTAATCAGGGCTTAGGATATGTGAAAGCGTCATTATATTTGAGCTTTCGTCGTCCACAACGAGTATGCTGCGCTTCTTTTCCTCACTCATGTTTTACGCCACCTCTTCGTTAATTAGGCAAGAACCCCAAAAGCCCTGATCATATATATTACGCGCCATAGCTTCCGCGATATGAACGGCTCTCCGCTGTTAATAGCCGGAACAATAACAATTATACAGTGTCCGGGTGAACATTGCAAGCCAGATAACCCCATATAAACACAGAAAACGCATGAATGTCCGTTTTGCACAAAGCGGGGAAACGGCGGACGCACAATGTGCGTCCCTACGGCCACACAAAGCCACACCGGCGCAGCGAAATTCGACACGCCCTGTAGGGACGCACATTGTGCGTCCGCGGTCTCCCCCGTCTATGAGGCGCCCGGAATCCTACTGAACGAAGCCTCAAGCTCCTCGTCGGTCGGTATATGGTCGCTCATTGTTTCATCCGAATACTGCGCGTAGGCGTTCAGATCGAAATACCCGGTGCCCGAAAGTCCGAAGAGGATGGTTTTTGACTCGCCGCTTTCCCTGCATTTAACGGCTTCCTCAATGGCGGCGTATATGGCGTGAGCGGACTCCGGGGCTGGGAGTATGGTTTCCGCCTTCGCGAAGGCGACGGCGGCCTCAAAGACGCGCGTCTGCTCCGCCGCCACGGCCTTGTCCAGCACGCCGTCCGCGTAAAGCTGGGACAGCACGGGCGACATGCCGTGGAAGCGCAGGCCCCCGGCGTGATTGGCGGAGGGCATGAACTGCGAGCCGAGGGTATACATTTTCGCGAGCGGAGTAACGCATCCGGTGTCGCAGAAGTCGTACATGAACCTGCCCCGGGTGAAGGTAGGACACGAGGACGGCTCTACGGCGATAAAATAGGGTTTTTTCAGCCCGATTAGCTTATCCCGCATAAACGGCGCCATAAGGCCGCCGAGATTCGAGCCGCCTCCGGCGCAGCCGATGACGATATCGGGATACTCGCCCAGCAGCTCCATAGCCTTCTTAGCCTCAAGGCCGATAACGCTCTGGTGCAGCAGCACATGGTTAAGCACCGAGCCTAAAATATACCGGCAATTGGAGCTGCCCACCGATTTTTCGATCGCTTCGCTGATAGCGCAGCCCAAGCTCCCGGCGGTGCCGGGGAATTCGGCCAATATTTTCTTGCCGATTTCGGTCGTCGCGCTGGGGCTGGGGATAACCTTGGCGCCGTAGGTCTCCATAACGTGCTTGCGGAACGGCTTTTGGTCATATGAGCCTTTAACCATATAGACCGTCAGATCAAGCCCGAAATAGGCGCAGCTCATGGCGGCGGCAGTACCCCACTGGCCCGCGCCCGTCTCGGTGGACAGCTCGGTGACGCCCTGCTGTTTAGCGTAGTAGACCTGTGCCGCGGCCGAGGTGAGCTTGTGGCTGCCGCTCGTGTTGTTGCCCTCAAATTTGTAGTAGATTTTGGC
>WRLW01000124.1 GCA_009777435.1 Oscillospiraceae bacterium
CAGGCTGTTCAGCGCCCCTTTGTGATGTGACGCGAAAACAGGAACGCCGAGCAGGCTCCCATAATCATCCCGGCGTAGCTCACCGGAGCGCTCCTGACCACGGCGGAGCCCATTATATTAAAGAATACGGCGGCGGCCAGACACGCCCAAGCCGCTATAAAATAAATCCCCCGTTTGTTTTTCATTGAGGCTCCTCTCTTTGCGCAGCGGCGTTTTGCTCTAAAAACAGCGCGTCGCGGTATTCAAGCGTCCTGTCGCCGGCAAGGCTCTCTATATGGTGGGTCAGCTCATGGAACAGCACTTCCCTGAGCTTACGCCTGACGCCCGCGCGGCCCGGATAGACCGCGCGCAGCGAGCCGTGGTATATCACGATATACCGCCCCAGACCATATGGCTCGACGCGGTATTCGCCCAGAATGTACAGACCGGGCGCATCGCCGTGCCGCTTGACGTCGGGCAGCAAGACCACGCCGCCGTTAAGGCCGTCGAACACGCCTCGCGGCAGTTCGTCGGACACCTCGTCAAGCATGGCGCGCGTTTGCTCAAAACTCAGCATAGCAGCCTCCTGACTGTGATATTATACCCAAAAAATGTTCGGTTTGCAAGAAAGCCGGAAAGGACGCGCCATGTGGGAGCAATATAAGCATCTGATAAGCGTTATTGACGTGGGCGGGGGAGCGCTGGCGCGCGCCGCCCAATGGGCGGCGGGATACCAAAGGCCGCTGATCGTCTCGGACGTCAACACGCATAAGGCGGCGGGAGAGGCGCTGTGCGCGCTGCTTGACGGCGCTGGCGCGCGGTATGACGCGCTGATATATCCCGACGATTTGCTGACGGCCGACGAAGCGGCCGCCGGCAGACTGCTTGCCGCCTACGCGCCTCACAACGACGTTGTGCTTGGGGTTGGCTCCGGCACCATAAGCGACCTATGTAAATTTTTATGCTTCCGCGCCGGACGCCCGTGCGCGGCCATAGGCACCGCGCCGTCGATGGACGGCTACGCCTCGGCGGGCGCGGCCATGACGATAGACGGCGTTAAGGTCACTCCGCGCACCCAGTGCCCGGAGGCCATATTCTGCGACGTGGATATCATGAAAAACGCCCCCATGCCGATGCTGGCCGCCGGGCTGGGCGACGTGCTGGGCAAGCTGAGCGCGCTGGCCGACTGGCGTCTCAGCCACCTGCTGACCGGCGAGCCCATGCCGGGGGATATCGCCGCGCTTGTCTCAGACGCCGTTAAGCGCTGTATGGACAACGCCGGGGGCTTGGCCGCGCGGCGCGCGGACGCCGTAAAAAGCGTGGCCGAAGCGCTCATACTGTCGGGCATAGCCATGAGTCTGTACGGCGACTCGCGCCCCGCTTCGGGCACGGAGCATCACATATCCCATTTTTGGGAGATGCGCTTTATAGCCGAGGGGAAGCCGCCTGTGCTGCACGGCCTCAAGGTGGGCGTGGCCACGCTGCTCGCGCTTGATATGTGGAAAACCCTGCCCGCCGCGCCCCCGCGCCCGGACGCCGGCGCGATGGCCTATCGCGGCGGGGAGGCCCTCAGGCGCGCTTACGGCGCGGCGGCCGCCGCGCTGTCGGGCGAAAATCCTATTCTGCCGTTTGAGCGCGTCCTTGAGAATTGGGACGGCGTTATGGAGATCGCGCGCGCGGTTCCCGCGCCCGAAACGGCGGCCGGGCCTATGCGGACGCTGGGCGCGCCGCTCACGCCGGGCGGTATAGGCGTCGGCCCGGAGCTGCTGGCCGACGGCATCCTGTTCGCCCGTGAACGCAAAAAAACATACACGCTGCTGCAATTGCTGGGAGGTCTGGGTTTACTGGAACAGGCGGCGGCGCGCTGCGTGAAAAACGGCGGCGCGGTTCTCTGTTTTTAAGGACATGTAACCGCTGTTGACAACAGCGCGGCGCGCGTTGTATAATGTGGGAAACCCTCTTAGGAAGTGAGCTCGTGAAACGTATTGTATGTAAGAATTATGAGGAAATGAGCCGTTTGGCGGCCTATGTTTTCGCGCGCCAGATATGGGAGAAGCCGGACAGCGTGCTGGGGTTCGCCATAGGCTCGACGCCGGTCGGCATGTACCGCTGCCTGATAGACATGTACAACGGCGGCATGGTTGATTTCTCACAGGTGACGACATTTAATATAGACGAGTATTACCCGATGAGCAAGGTGTCGCCGCAGAGCCGCGACTCCTACATGTGGGAGAACCTGTTTTCGCACATAAACGTGCGCCGTGAGCGCGTGTATCTGCCCAACGGAGGGGCGGCCGACCCCCAGCGCGCGTGTGACGAGTATGAAAAGCTGCTCATTGACCGCGGCGGTATCGACCTCCAGCTTCTGGGCATCGGACGCAACGGGCATATAGCCTTTATCGAGCCGGGCGAGAGCATGAGGGTCAACATGCACGTCATCGACCTGACCGAGGATACCATCAAGGCCAACGCGCGCTTCTTTGAGAGCGCCGACCATGTGCCGCGCCGGGCGCTTACCATGGGCATCGGCTCCATCATGAACGCGGGTCGCGTGTTGATGCTGGCCTCGGGCACGGCCAAAGCGCCTGTCGTTAAGCAGATGTTTTCGGGCGTCATAACGCCGTGTGTGCCGGCCTCCATGCTCCGGCTCCATCCCGACGTTGTGGTATTGATGGACGAGGACGCCGCGTCGCTGCTCTAAGGCGGCTCACGACGCCGGGATGATCAAGCCCATAGACGCTGTTTCAAGGGCCTCCAGGACGGCTTGGAGGTCTTTTATATTACACGCCAGACCGGTGCTTACGCCGTCGATCTCGACGCCCAGCAGGCGGGCATTACCCGTCGAGCCGCAGTACAGCGTATGAGAGGCTCCGCCGTCCATGAACAGCACGATTTTGATTTGGTGGTCATATTGGTATTCATCGGCCATACCGGCGACAGAGAAGTTAAGTATGCGCGAAAACAAACGCCGCGCGCTCAGCTCCTCCATCTCAACGACGCTCCCGTCCGTAAGGGTGAGGGCGTATTTTTTATCACCGATATCGAGCCGCCAGTATTCGCGTGTACCCGCGGTTATCTCGACGCTCCTCACGTCGTCCATCCTGTACAGCCAGAAGGGTACGCCATAGGTCAGCTCGAGCGGCGTCACGTCCAAAAAGCCGTAGCCGCCGAGCCTGTCGATATACACCGCGCCTTTGCTCATTAAATACCGCCCGCCGCCGGGAGCCTCGCCGCCCACACGCAGCTCTATGCGCTCCCCGGCGCCGCCCTCGCCGTATTCGAGATAAAGCGCGCGCGCGCCGAAGCCGTAAAGCTCCTCAAGCGCGGCCTCGCCGGCGGGGTAATCGTCTGCGTCGCAGACGTATTCGTCAAAGTCAATCTGCAATATGCCCGACAGCACCTTTGAGCGCACCGCGTCGGCGTTGCACAGGAATTCAAGCGGCTCGGCAATCCGGTAAGACGCGCCGTATGGCGAGTCGTCCTCAGCCGTCACGCGCTCTATAACATACCCAAGTTCACCGTTTTGGACGGCGATACGCGTCAGCTCCGGGCGGTCGCCCGGCTCGCCCGGCCACAGGCGGCGCCGGATATACGCCGAAAAGGGGAGCGTTAGTTGGTCGCCCGCCTCCGCGTCTATGAGATATAACACCCCCGCGCGGGCCTGTGAAACGCCTTCGTCCGCCTCGGTTACAAAGACGTAATACGCCGTCTGCGACGGCGCGGGATCGCCAATCATAAAATTGACGCGCCGCCCGTCCGCGCCGCTGACCGTAATCTCCATCGACGGCGGGTCAAGCCCGAATTCGGACAGGGTGATCTCATCGCCGCCGCTCGTGTCGAGCAGCTCATACGCGGGGAGCGTGGAGACATAGGCCAGCGCGGCAAGCTCCGCCGCGCCGTCGATCCTCGGGTGGCCGGACGGCAGGGTGAATACCGTCCCGCCCGCGTCCGTGAAGCTCGCCGTAACGTCCCTGTAGTCAAGCATGGTCAGGTAAGCGCCGTGACGGTGGTCATGGCCGTCGTAATCAGGCTCGGAATACGGCTGGGGAACCAGCTTTATAAACAGCCACGCGGCCATGAGCAGCGCGGCGGCGCATACGCATATGACGGCTGTCCTTGAGTTTTTCAGCCCTTGTTTCATACGGCCCACTACAGCTTTCTCCTTTTCAGCCACACGCCGCCGCCCACCGCGAATACGGCTAACGGGATGGCGAACACTAACAGGACGAACAGCACGGACGCCTCCCGCGAGTTGAGGGAGAGGGGCACGTCGGTCGTGTCGCGCGGCATGATATCTAACACAAGGTCGGGCTGTATCATCGACATCCAGTGAAGAATAAGCTGGCGGTTAAGGAAATTGGGCATGTTGAGCGCGGTGTCGGACAGCATGGACAGGGGCAGCAGGAAAGCGTAGGCCGCCGAATCGCCGTCGCGCACCTGCTCGCACACGGCGCCCAGCACAAACGGCCCGGCGGCGTCGCCCTCCGCGCGCGCCGTGCTTGACGGCTCGCCGCCGGAGTCGAGCGCCTTGGCGTAAGCCGTCTCAAAGCTTGAGAACAGCGGCGTTATGACGCGGTTGCCGTCGGTCTCCCACAGCGGCGTTATGGGCCGCGCGCCCGCGAGCAGCAGGTAGCGGCTCTCGACGGCCGTCAAGTCCGTCATGCGTGTGCTGTGGGCGGCCGTGAGCAGCAGCTTGGGGTCGCCGTAGTTTATCGAGGCGTCGCAGACGAAAGCGCCGTCGAAACGCGCGCCCCACTCGGTCAGGTACTGCTCGAGGTTGGGCAGGGGCGGCAGCGACGGGTCGAGCGCTATGACGGCGTGCCCGCCGCCCGACATGTATTTGTCGAGGGCGGTCAGCTCGTCGCCGCTCAGGTCGAACCGGGGCCCGGCCAGCACGGCCAGCGCGGCGCCGGCGGGTATACCTGAAATCACATCCGCCGCGCCGTCCGTCGTGTTGGCGGACAGGTTGATGTATATGACGTCGAAATTGGAGGCCCGCAGCAGGGCCTCGAAGGTTTCGAGCGCGAACTCGGCGTGTCCCTGTATGACGGCGGCCGTGGGA
>WRLW01000125.1 GCA_009777435.1 Oscillospiraceae bacterium
GTCGATACCCAGACCGCCATAGTGACCGTGAATATGGAGCCGCTGCCGCAAGGCCGTACCGAAGGCGAGAAAACAATGGACATAGAGCCGCCGGCGGTAACTATGTCCACACCGCGCCATCAGGAGGGCGCGAACGCGCCGTATGTCCGGGCGGGAGAGCCGGCGCTGCCGGCGGCGGCCATGTCCGCGCCGGACGCTCCGGCGGATCCGGCCGGGGCGTCGGCCCAGATACTTATACCCGATTATATAACAGTGCATCTCGGTATTCCGTCCAACGCGTCGGCGCGCAACGTGCGCGTCAGATTCATCGATTACATCAAAAACGTGGCGTCCAGCGAAATATACCCCACATGGCCGCATAACGCGTTAGTGGCCAACATACACGCCATAGTCACGTTTACGCTGAACAGGGTCTTTACGGAATGGTATCGCGCCAGAGGTCACAACTTCGACATCACAAACTCGACCGCCTATGACCAGGCGTACCGCGACGGCGGCCCGATCTATGAAAGCGTCAGCCGTATAGTTGACGACATGTTCAATGTATACGCGCACCGCTACGGCTTTCGCAACCCATTTTTCACGTCCTACTGCAACGGCACGACCGCCACATGCGCGGGTCTGTCGCAGTGGGGCACGGTGACGCTGGCCAACCAGGGTCTGACGCCGCTTCAAATATTGCGGCGCTTTTACCCGAATGACCTGACGCTGGGAACCAGCAACAATATCGCGGGCATAACGGAGTCGTATCCGGGTTACGCGCTCAGCCTCGGCAGTCAGGGCGAACCGGTCAGGCGTATGCAGAATTTCCTGAACCGCATACGCGTCAATTTCCCGCTGATCCCGCAGATACCTAATCCCAACGGCGTGTTCGGCCCCGAGACGCGCAACGCCGTGACCGCGTTTCAGCGCTCCTTCAATCTGGCCTCGGACGGCATCATAGGCCGCGCGACGTGGAACCGCATCTCTATAACGTATGTGGGCGTGACGCGCTTAGCCGAGTTAGACGGCGAGGGCGAACGCGTTAGCATTGGGCAAAACCCGCCCGGCGTGACGCTTAGAATGGGCGATCGCGGGGCGAACGTGCTGGAATTGCAGTTTATATTAAATTCCGTTTCGCCGTTCCATCAGTCGGTGCCCACGGTCATAAAGGACAGCGTATTCGGCGCCGACACAAAAAACGCTGTAATAGAATTCCAGCGGACATTCGGCCTGACGCCCGACGGCGTAGTCGGGCCGGCCACATGGAACATGCTGTATTCGGTATACCGCGGCATCCACGCAAACGCGCCCGTGCCCCCTTCGCCGCCCCCGCCTCCGAACACGACCACCCCGCCGTTTCCGGGAACACTCCTGCGCGCCGGCTCGTCGGGGCCGGATGTGAAGCTCATGCAGACCTATCTGAACGTCATCCGCATGGTGTATACCAATATCCCGTATGTAGAGGCCGACGGCGTGTTCGGCAACAGGACGCGCGACGCCGTTATCGCGTTCCAGCGCGAGTTCCTTCTGTCGCCGGACGGTATCATAGGGCCGATTACATGGCCCAAAATTGTCAGCATGTACCAAACCGTCACGGGATACTCGTCCGTATCGCTTGAATATCCGGGGACGCTGCTGCGCACAGGCTCCAGAGGGGCCGACGTACGGCTTATGCAAAGCTTCCTCGCCGATCTGAGGGTGGCGCATCCGGGTCTGGCGCATGTGGCTGTGGACGGCATCTTCGGGCCGCAGACGCACAACGCCGTCGTCACCTTCCAGCGCATGTTCGGGCTGGCGCCCGACGGCATAATAGGGCCGCTCACATGGGCCGCCATAGTCAGGGAACGCGGCAAAATTTAAGACCGCGCGCCGCCTTAACTCAGCGGGCACGCGGCAGGGGCGCCGTTCGGCATAGCCGGACGGCGCCCTAAAATTTCGGCGCGGGCCGTTTATTTTTTCCGCTAATCTGACTAATGAGTACACAGAGCGGAATCCTTTCCGGCTGTGGAAAACCGGCGGCGGACGTGTTATACTAACGGTATGTTTCATAACTTGACCGTGACGGGGGGCGCTTATATATGCGGCCATTCAAGCTTCGGCCATACTACGCGGAATACCTTTGGGGCGGGCGCAGGCTGAAAGAAGGGTACAACAAAACCGGCGCGCCGGATATTCTGGCCGAGAGCTGGGAGCTGTCGGCGCGTCCGGGGCGCGCGTGCGTGATAGCGTCCGGCGGTCTGAGCGGAATGGGGTTCGACGCGTTTGTGCGCGAGCATCCCGAGTGCTGCGCGCCGCTTTTGCCCGGCGGCGAATTCCCGCTGCTGCTCAAGCTGATCGACGCCGCGCAAAGCCTGTCCGTGCAAGTGCATCCCGACGATGATTACGCGCGCCGCGTCGAAGGCTGCGCGGGCAAAACCGAGATGTGGATCGTGCTGGAATGTGAGCCGGGGGCGTTTATCTATTACGGGTTTGACCGCGCGCTCGGCAGGGCCGAGGCGGAGCGCCGCGTAAAGGACGGCTCGCTGGCCGAGGTCATGCGCGCCGTGCCCGTCGCGCCGGGAGACGTGTTCTATATACCCGCGGGCACGGTACACGCGCTTGGCGCGGGCATAGTGCTGGCCGAGATACAGCAGAATTCCGACGCCACATACCGCATATATGACTTCGGGCGCGTGGACGCGAACGGCAATCCGCGTGAGCTGCACGCCGAAAAGGCGCTGGATGTGATGAACCTGACGCGCGCGCCGGATTACAGGCCGCGCGAGGATACCGGCGGCGCGGCCGAAACGCTGATACGCTGCCCGTATTTCGAGGTAAGGCGCTTGCGTTTGAACGGTTCGTATGAGTATAAGCCGGGCGGCGGCTTTTGCGCGGCGCTGTGCGTTGGCGGCGGCGCCGTGTTAAGCGCTGACAAAGGCGCGCCCCCGGACTTGGAGGCGCGCAGGGGCGAGACCATATTCATACCCTCGGACTGCCGAGGCTTTACCATGACCGGCGACGGGGAGTTCATCCTGGCGTTCGCGGGCGGTTAAAACGCGCGCATGCCTGCTGTATATATCATAAGCTCCGGTTTGTTTTATACAGAATAATTTTCTCGGCCGGCAGCTCCTCGTTTGCTATCTTTTCTTTTATCAGCTCGTTTAAGTGCCGGAAGAATTCCCTTGCGTCGCAAAAATCATCCTTGCCTGAACCAAGGGCAACGCTTCCGTGACAGGTAAGACGCTTATGCCCGTTGAACGCGTAAGGCGTTCTCGCCAGACATCCTTCGCCGTGGCAACCGTTATGAAACGCCGTATTCCGGCGCGACATATGTGATTTTTTTACCGTTCTTATCCAGCACCCGTTTGAATCTCATGGGCCGCAGGGCGTATAGATACTCGTTCGTTTCCAAAATTTGACCCTGAAACTCGCCCGGCATTTTCGCCAATACATCATTAAAAGCCATAGCTGCCACCTTTATTTTAGATTACCATATTCGGAAAACTGCTGATTATTCGTCTGACTGTTTGAAGAAATACCACAAGCCCTGCCGGATTGCCATAAAAACTTTGGCCCCCGGATGTGTTATCCATCCCATTCTCGCGTTAAGCGCCGCCCGCCGGGGCGGCACTTTCGTTTTATATCACTAAGCTTTCAAATCGGAAGATTTTCTTTTTTTGTTGCTTAAGGCAATGAGCAGTTTGCCCTGTTCAAGAAATAATTCCTGCTGGTCTTTGTCAAGCGCGCGGAAAACGCGCAGCAGCTCATCCTCCTGATGGCTCGCCGCCCGGCTTGTCCTATGGTCAAGCAGATAGTCGGTGCTTACGTCAAAATAGGCGGCAAAGCGTTTGAGTATCTCATAATCGGGCTCTCTGGTGTTATGAATGTAATTGCTCAACGTTGACGCGCCTATATTAAAGCTGTCGGCCAACTGCTTCTGCGTTAGATCCCTTTCCGTTAAGAGATTGCTTAATATCTCACCCAGAGTCATGCCTCATCACCTTATATTGATTTTACAGGACTATGGAAAAAAAACGCTAAAGTTCACGTTAAGGGTTGACGATATTCGTTATGTGTATTATGATGTAACAAATAACTTTTATGGAGGTATGCACATGGACACTAACAGGTTATTTCTGAAAACGGCGGCGTTGACGCTAACGTTGGCGGCGGCATTTACTTTTGGCCGTATGCAGGTCATATCACTGGCGACGGGCATTGACTACACCTCTCCCGATGTGGTCGTTACAGGCGATAAGGAGGGCTTTGCGGCCGCCGACACCTCGACTTTTGAAATCAATCTAACCAAAGGGACTATCACGCTTCCGAGACATTCGGAGTATCCCGTCAAGGCATACAGCATTGACGGCGGCGGCAAATGGGTAAAGGCGAAGCCGTTTATGTTCTCCGCCGCAAATTTCGGAAGATTGCTGAGCAAGGATCTTGAGCTATGGCTTACAGACGATTTCGACGCGAGAGCCAAAAAGCCGGGAACAGGCGCGAGAACCGTTAAATTCGCGAAAATATATAAGTCTATACCGTTTCCCGCGTTTTCCGCGGATTACAACGGCACAAGCTGGACTTTGAAGGATAAAGATAATAACCCTCTGCTACTGTCCGATTATGATAACATAGAGGTATCCGAGGCCGGTTCCATCGAGCTGGAATGGGGCGCGTTCGACACGAGCGGCGGTAGTATATTACCTATAACGGCAAATCCGGATACTTTGTATTATGTCAGATATAAGCCAAAAACAGACCCCGCTGTCGCCGGCTCAGGCACACGGTACATAGCTCCCAGCGCGCCGGTCAAGATTACGATCAAGGGCGAGCGAACAGCCAAGGGTTATAAAATAGACTACTCAACCGAAACCATTAAGCTCAAAAAAGGCGATTTCATTTACGCGGGCGGAAGGGCAGGTGTTCCCGATGACGAAGGAGATGCAACACCGGTTTCGGCGGCTGAATGGACGCTTCAAGCCGGAGAATTTCTGGAAATAACCGCCGACAAGGGCAG
>WRLW01000126.1 GCA_009777435.1 Oscillospiraceae bacterium
TAAAGACGACAGCAGTCTCTGGGGTTACGGCGATAACAGTCGCGGCCAATTGGGTGACGGCACCAAAAAGTGCCGAGAGATGAGCCGGCCCGCTCCCGCGCCACACGCGCGCAAGCCGTACGGCGAACCTGTTCAGCCGGCCGTCTCAAATTGGCTGTTGTGCAGCGCGGCGTAGAAGCCGCCGCGCTCCATCAGTTCCTTGTGCGTGCCCTGCTCCACGATATCGCCGCCGTCCATCACAATTATCAGGTCGGCGTCGCGTATGGTGCTTAGGCGATGCGCGATAATGAAATTCGTGCGGCCCGCCATAAGGTTTTCCATGGCCTTTTGGATAAGCGCCTCTGTGCGCGTGTCCACATTGGAGGTCGCCTCGTCGAGTATCAGAATTTCCGGGTCGGCAAGCAAGGCGCGCGCTATGGTCAGCAGCTGTTTCTGGCCCTGCGAGACGTTGGACGCCTCCTCGTCAAGCACCATATTATAACCGTCGGGCAGCGCGCGTATGAAATGATCCGCCTGCGCCGCCTCGGCGGCGGCGCGCACCTGACCGTCCGTCGCGTCAAGCCTGCCGTATCTTATGTTGTCGGCTATAGTCCCGTTGAACAGCCATGTATCCTGAAGCACCATGCCGAACAGCGAGCGCAGCTCGTCGCGCTTATAGCCGTTTATGTTTTGGCCATTAACGAGAATCGCGCCGCCGTTCAGGTCATAGAACCGCATCAGGAGCTTTACGATGGTCGTCTTTCCGGCGCCGGTCGGGCCGACAATGGCCACGCGCTGACCGGGCTTGATCGACGCGCTGAAGCCGCCTATTACTATCTTCTGCTCGTCGTATCCGAAGCGCGCGTTTTCAAACGTCACGGCGCTGCCCGCGTACAGGCAGTCCCCCTTCGCACCGTCCGCGTTTATGGCGTCCGCCGCGTCGGGCGTTTCCTCAGCCTCGCCCAAAAACTCAAACACGCGCTCGGACGCCGCGGCGGTCTGCTGCAATACGTTTGATATCTGCGCAAGCTGCGCTATGGGCTGGTTGAACTGCCTCAGATACTGTATAAACGCCTGTATACTGCCCACCGTAATCACGCCGCCGGCCGCCAGCCAGCCGCCGAGCAGCGCCACGGCCACATATCCCAAATTCCCTATGAAGAACGTAATCGGCATCATCAGGCCGGACAGGAAGTTCGATTTCCACGCCGCGTTGTACAGCGCGCCGTTATGACGGCGGAAGGTTTCGGCGGACTCCTGTTCGCCGTTGAACGCCTTTACCACCGTATGCGCACCGTACATCTCCTCGACGTGGCCGTTGACGTGCCCGAGGTACTCCTGCTGCTCCTTGAAGTATTTTTGGGACTTGCCTATTATCAGCCCCACGCATACCACGGTAAACGGTATAACGCATAAAGCCGCGAGCGTCATCTGCCAGCTTATGGAGAACATCATGGCCGACATGCCCGCCACCGCCGTTACGCTTGAGATGACCTGCGTTATGCTCTGGTTAAGGCTGTGGCTTATGGAGTCCACGTCGTTGGTGATGCGCGACAGCACCTCGCCGTGTGTGGTCTTGTCAAAATATTGCAGCGGCAGCCTGTGCATCTTCGCGCAGATATCCTGCCTTAGCTTATACATAACCCTCATGGTGACGCCGGTCATTATAAAGCCCTGCAAATACTGCGTGAGCGCGCTCAGGCCATACAGGCCCGCCAGCCAAAGCAATATGCGCGCGATGGCGGCAAAGTCAACCGCGCCCGTACCCGCTATACGCGCCATTATGCCGTTGAACAGCTCGTCGGTGGCCTGGCCCATCACCTTCGGGCCGACTACCGAGAACACGACCGACGCCGCGGCCAGCGCCCACACGACCAGTATCACCCATTTATGCGCGCCGAGGTAGCTGACAAGCTTGCCTATAGCGCCTTTGAAATCCTTCGGCTTCTCCGCGCCCATCATCGGGCCGCCGTGCATGGGGCCGCGTCCCCTCTGTCTCCTTCTCGCGTCCATTACTCCAGCTCCTCCCCTGACAGTTGTGTGGAGGCTATCTCATAATACTGCGGGCATGTTTTCAGCAGCCGCTTATGCGTACCCATGCCGACGATACGCCCGTGCTCCAGCACTATGATCTGATCGGCGTTCATTATGGTATTTACACGCTGCGCCACAATTATTACCGTACTGCCATGCCCTTTAAGCGCGCGCCGCAGGGCCGCGTCGGTCTTGAAATCAAGCGCCGAAAAGCTGTCGTCAAATATCAGCACGTCGGGCTGCCTGACCAGCGCGCGCGCTATGGATAAGCGCTGCTTCTGGCCGCCCGACACGTTCGCGCCGCCTTGGGAAATAAGGCTCTCAAAGCCTTCGGGCATCTCGCTGATAAACTCCTCGGCCTGAGCCGTCCCGGCGGCGGCGGCTATCTCCGCGTCCGACGCCGCGCGGTTGCCGTAACGCAGATTCGACGCGACCGTACCCGTCATCAGCACACCCTTCTGCGGCACATAGCCTATGCGTTCGCGCAGGTCTTTCTGCCTCACCTCACGCACATCAGCGCCGCCGACCAGCAGCTCGCCGCCGGTCACGTCGTAAAACCGCATGATAAGGTTCACCAGCGTCGATTTACCGGCGCCGGTCGGGCCTATGATGGCGGTTGTACCGCCCGGCGCGGCAGTAAACGTTATGTCATGCAGAGCGTCGTCCTCCGCGCCGCCGTAGCGGAAGCTGACGTTTTTGAACTCCACGCGCCCTCTTTGCTTCGGGTCAAAACCGCGCGGCGCGCCGGGGTCGCTTATGCCGGCCTCGGTTTCCAGCACCTCGGCTATACGGTCGGCCGACACCGCCGCGCGCGGCAGGAAAATAAACATCATGGCAATCATCAAAAACGACATGATGACCTGCATCGCGTATTGTATATAGGCCATCAGGTCGCCTACCTGCATGGCCGCCGCGTCGATACGGCCCGCACCGACCCACACTATCAGGACGCAAACGCCGTTCATCAGCAGCATCATAAACGGCATCATGGTCACCATCACACGGTTTACAAAGCGGTTGACATCCGTGACCTCACGGTTTACCCCGTCAAAGCGCCGCTTCTCATGCTCACGCGTACCGAGCGCGCGGATGACCATCATCCCGGTCAGGTTTTCGCGCGACACCAGATTGAGCTTGTCGGTCAGCTTTTGTATGAGCTTGAATTTGGGCAGCGCTACGACAAACACTATCAGTATAACGCAAAGTATGGCGAGAACGGCCACCGCGATTATCCAGCTCATGGCGGCCGACTTGCCGACAGCCATGATTATGCCGCCGACAGCCATGATCGGCGCGTAGCACACCATGCGTATACCGAACATCAGCAGCATCTGTATCTGCGTAACGTCGTTTGTCGAACGCGTTATCAGAGACGCTGTTGAAAACCTGTCGAATTCCGCGTTTGAAAAGCTCTCCACCTTTTCAAAGATGTCCGCGCGCAGGTCACGCGCGACGCCCGCCGCCACGCGCGACGATATCAGGCTTACGGTTATGGTCGCCGCGCCGCCAAGCAGCGCGAGCAGCAGCATGTTCAGCCCAACCCGTATTATATAGGCCGTCTGCATGGAGCGCACGTCAACGCCCGCTTCGGTTAAAAAGCCGTTGGCAAACGCTATGCCGACCTGATTCAGCATTAGGCCGTCCATGCGCGCGGCCTGCTCTATGGCGCCGTCAACGACGCTTTGGGGTATCATCTCCAGCATCGGCAGCAGTTGGTGCATCCGCGACATATCAAGCTCCGCCTGCTGGCCGGACATCCCGTGCCGCGAGTCCTCCATCTCCCGCAGCGTGTTCATCAGCGCGTATGCCGCCGACCCAAAAGCCGAATCGAGCGCTTCCGTATCCGCGTTAAGTATATATCCGCCGTCATGGGCGGCGGTATAGCTTTCATAAGTCAGCCGCTTTTGTTCGCCGGTCATGAATTTTGTTATCAGCGCCATGCCGCCAGCGCTGATTTGACCGGGCGCGGCCCGCTCTATGCCGTTCTGCTGGATACCGACGTTGACTATATCCGACAGCAGGTTCGGCAGATTCAGGTCGCACATGGCCTGCGCGAACAGCAAAACGACCGCCGCGAGCAGCATCGCGGCGAACGGCTTCATATAACCCTTCAATTTCAGCAATCTATACGCCCCCCAATGAGCGAATTATACCATAGGCGCGGCGCGCGGCGCAAGGGCGAAAAACGGCGGGGGATAGCCCCCGCCGTCGCAACGCTATATTGATTATTCCTCGCCGTCGTCCTCGCCGTCCTCGTCCTCTTCCTCATCCTCGTCGGCTTCCTCGTCGTCGTCATCTTCGTCATCTTCGCCTTCGCCGTCCTCGTCTGCTTCCTCGGCTTCTTCGGCTTCCTCGGCTTCTTCGGCTTCCTCGGCTTCCTCGTTAAGCTCCAAGATACGGTCATAGAACAGCACCAGAGCGGCTATACCCATCTGACGCTCGTAGCCTCCCGTGGGGTCAAAGCTGCCGGAGCCGTCGCCTCTGACAAAGCCGGCCGCCTGCATGGCGCCGATCCTGTCGGAGAACCACTCGGCGATATCATCCGCGTCGTCAAAATCGGGGTCGGCGTCCTCAAGCTCAATGCCCAAGCCGCGGGTCAGCACATTATACATCAGCGCGATGGCCGCTTCTCTTGTAAGCTCTCTGTCGGGATTGAAGTTGCCTGTGCCATCGCCGTCAACGATGCCCAGCCCGGCCAACTTCTCAACGGCCTCGTTATCCGTATCGTCGAAGTAATCGCGCTCCTCGATCTCCGCCTCGGTCATGAACTCATACAGACCTACCGCCAGTTCGCAAAACTCGGCGAGGGTAACGCTCGCGCTGTAATCGCTCAACAGGCTGTCGGGTACGATGCCCATCTCTACGGCGCGCTCGATATACGGGGCATACCACTCTGAAGGGGCGTCCCCTTCTTCGGCTTCTTCAGCCTCTTCGGCGTCCTCGGCTTCTTCGCCTTCCTCCGC
>WRLW01000127.1 GCA_009777435.1 Oscillospiraceae bacterium
AATGCGCGCGACGGCTTCGGCCAGAAGGCCGGCCGCAGTATGCGCGGGAGGCACGGACGCGTGCCCTCCGGGAACCGTGACGTTCAGCGCGACCGTCATATGCCCCTTTTCGGCGACAGCCACCTGAGCGACCGGCAAACGCAGCGGCAGCGTACCGCGCGAGAGCCAGCAGCCTTCGTCAAGCGCCATATGGAATCTCAGATCACGCTCGGCAAACAGCCGCGCCATAGAAGCCGCGCCGTGGCGGCCGCCTGTCTCGTGGTCGTGACCGATCGCCATATACACGTCGCGCGAGGGCGCGACGCCGCGGTTTATCAATGCCTCGACAGCCTCGAATATGGCTATCACAACATTTTTGCAATCCAGCGCGCCCCGGCCCCATATATAACCGTCGTGTACGGCTCCGGCAAACGGCGGATGCTCCCATTCGCCTTCGGCGGGAACCACGTCTAAGTGCCCGCACAGCAGAATAGGGTCTCCGGCCGGTTCGGGGGCCTCCCATCGGTACAGCAGGCTGTAATCCCCGACCACCTCGCGCGTTAAGGTATTATGTACGCCCGGATATCTTTTGCGCAAATAGTCGCGTAGCTTAACCCATTCGTTGCTCTCGTTCTCAGCGGGGTTCCGGTGAGACACCGTGCGAAACCTTATCAGCGCGGAAAGGCTTTCCGCGGCGTGCTTCGCGCTCTCGGCGTCTAATTCAAAAGCCGGGTCAAGCTTGGTGCGGGCCCGGCGGCTCCGTGTGGCCCGCAGCAGCAGAACGGCATAGACCAAAACCACAGCGCCGGCCGCCGCGCCCGAAACCCTGATTAACATCCACCACCAGGGCAAAGGAACACCGCCTTAAATACTCAATGCAATATCGCTAAAAAAACGGACAACATATCCATTGTACAAGCGTATGCCTATTTTAACACAACCATTGTTATATGTAAAGTTTATTTTTTGTCATATGCAGGGCAGCCCAGCCGTCGCGCGTTCTGGTTTCGGCGTGGACGAGGCCGCGGCCCTCCAGTACACGGCGCACGTCCCCGGCGTCGCGCTCCAGAACGCCGGAGGCGAACAGGCGGCCGCCGGGCCTCATGATGTCCGCGATACGTCCGGCCAGCGTTTTCAGCAGCTCCGACACAAGGTTGGCGCACACGATGTCAAACCGGGCGGCGCCCAACGTGTCCCACACGCCGCCGCATAGCAAATCCGCGCACAGCACGGCCATGCCGGGAAAGCCGTTGCGCTCCGCGTTGCGGCGCGCGGCATCGGCGGCCAGCGGGTCTATATCGGCGGCCACGGCCTCGGACGCGCCCAGCAGCAGCGCCGTGACCGACAGTATGCCGCTGCCGCAGCCGAGATCGGCGACGCTTATGCCCGGCGGCGTCCACTCGTCGAGCAGCTCAAGGCACATAAAGGTTGTGGCGTGCGAGCCTGTGCCGAAGCTGACGCCCGGCTCGCACCAGAACACCGCGCGCCCGTCCGCGCCGTCAAGCGGCTCCCATTCGGGCTGTATCAGCACCCGTTTGCCGACCGCGATGGGCTTATAGTATTTTTTCCAGCTGCCGGCCCAGTCGGCGTCGTCCGACACGGACGAGGTTACGCGGACGGGCGGCGCGTCCCCGCCCATTCCGGCAAGCGCGCCGCGCGCTTGTTCGAGCGCGTCTGCCGTATCTTCGGGCAGGTAAAAGCTGACCCGGTATAATCCGCGCAGGCTTTCCGCCAGGCCGTCCTCGACAAGCTGCCAATACGGCTTGCGGTTTTCCACGAAATCCTTAAAATCGTCCCAATCCTCAATCTCCAGCGCGTCGTGGCCCATGGCCTGAAGGCGGGCGCATACCGGCTCCACGCCGCCGCGTGTGGTCTCAACCGAAATTTTTATCCATTTCACGGCAGTCGTCCTCCGCTGTATCTTAAAATTTGAAAGGGGCGCCGGCCTTTATGAAATACTTTATCGCGCGCTTTGCCCGCCGGCTTGGCAGCCATGACGCGCTGGGCGTGGCCGCCCAGACGTCGTTTTTTGTGCTGCTGTCGCTGTTTCCGCTGATCATGTTCGTGCTGGGAGTGCTGGGATGGTTCGGCATGTATCTGCAAGACGCGGACTATGTGCTGCCGGCGCAGCTCTCAGGACTGCTCGATCTGACATACGCGGAGCCGCCTCGGGCCGCGATGCGGGTCATACCGCTGGCCGTATCGCTGTGGTCGGCGTCGCGCGGCATGTGGGCGCTTATGCGCGGCGTGCATATGGCGTATAACGGCGTCAGGATTAAGCAGGGCGTCGGGCCGCAGGCGCGCGCGCTGGCGCTCACGCTTGGCTTTGCGCTGGCGCTGGCGATATCGGCGGGCCTGTGGGTGGTCACGGCCGATTGGGTGACTGCGCTGCTGGGGCTGAGGGAGCCGCCGTTTGGCGGCCTGCTGAGCTTCACGGGTTCGGCGGCGGCGGTGTTCCTGTTTGTGCTGCTGCTGTATGCTTTTACGCCCGGAACCAAAAAGCGCGCGGCGCGCGCGCTGCTACCGGGCGCCGGCGCGGCGGCGGCGGTGTGGCTCACGGTCAATTGGGCGTTTGGGCGGCTTGCCGACATGATTTTCGCCAACAACCCGATCTATGGCGGCGCGAGCGCGTTTCTGGCCGTCGCGCTGTGGATATACGCCGTGAGCGTTGGAATTATTCTGGGCGCGGAGCTTAACGCTGTTTTTTTATCACGTTATTTTCCAGACCAAGCAGGAGCCGAAGGCGCGCCTCCGCGTCCATGAACGCGCGGCGCGCGGCCTCCGGGCTTTGGCGCGGCGGGCGGCGTTTCACCCTCCCGTTTTTTTTGAGTATTTCCTTCACGGCCTCGAATCGCGGCAGTAAGAGATACAGAAAATGGGCGTAGAAGTATTCCTCGTCCTCGCCCATGAAATACGGGCTTGCGCGATCTAACTTCAAATGCCGGGCGGTTTTGGCGTAAGCGCCGCGATAATTCGGGTGCTTCCTGAACACCTCGGAGAAATAATCGCGGTATTCCTGCCAGCGCCCGAGCTTGTCGAGCATCTCGAGCTTGAGCGATATCAGGCAGATATCCCAGCGCATATAACGCTCGGCGGGCACGCCCCGCGAGCGCGCTTTCAGCTCCGCGAGCGCTCCGCCGGCAAACTCAAGGCCGTCCTCGTAATCGGGGATGGCGCTGTAATAGTCCTGAAAAAACCCCGGGCACTTGTCGAGCATAAGGCGCAGCGTCTCAAAAGCGTCGCCCTCCGAAACCATCCCGAGCAGACGCGTCATGCCATACGGCCCGCCGCCGGGCGGCTCGTCCCGCCGTCCCATGGCAGCACCCCCTCGTATCAGTATAAACCCCAATACGCGCGCGCGCAAGCTTGAACCTTTATAAAAAACTTTATATACTTATATGAAGTGATTTAATGCTTAGCTTCGTCTTAATGGACAGCGGGCCTGTTTTCGCGTTTTTCAAGGAGGGGAGCAATGGAGCAAAGTTTAATACAGAGTATCCTTCTCGGGAAAAGCGAGCTGTTCGAGCAGATCGTTTTGGAGTATCAAGACCTTGTGTTTACGGTCTGCCTGAACATAATCAGGAACCGCCATGACGCCGAAAACATAGCCCAAGAGACGTTTATATCCGCCTATTGCTCCCTGTCACAGTTTCGCGGCGGCAATCTCAAATCCTGGCTTTGCAGGATAGCGGTCAATAAATCCATTGACTTCAAGCGCAGGGACTCCAAGCTGGAGCTTGCCGGCCGCGAGCCGGACGAATCAGGCCCGCCCGCCGCGGATACCGTCGAGGAGCTGTTTGAGCGAAAGGAACGAAAGGAGAGGTTAGAGAAAATACTGTCCGATATCCCAGATAAGTATTCATCCGTCGTAAAGGCGTTTTACTACGGCCGGCTGCCGGTCAAGGCCATCGCGCGGCGTCTGGAGCTGCCGGAGAAAACGGTTGAGACACGGCTGTACCGCGCCAGAAAGATCATAAAGGAAAGGTGGGGGGAAGATGGAGCATAGAATAGCGGCATATCTGTCGGGCGGCGCCGGCGGCGAAACCGAAGCCCAAATCGAAAACGAGATACTTAGCGATACCGGTCTGCTGGAACGGTTTATCGCGGCAAACGAGCGCGCCCTCCAAGCCGCCCCGCCCGGCTTCGCCGATATGGTCATGCGCGGCGTCGGCGCGCGGCCCCCCGTGACCGTGCCTGTCCTGAACAGAAGGCTGTGCGCCGCCGTATGCTTTTGCAGCGCCGCCGCCATAGCTCTGTTTACCATAACCGGCCGGCAGTTTCTGGATTTCTTTACAAACCACTACGGCAGGCTCGCTGAGATTCTCAGCGCCCTGAATTTCCAATAATAGGAGGAAAACCGGCATGAAAAAAAGCAGGTTCCTAACGTTTATGTTATCGAGTATACCCGGCTGCGGTCTCATGTATCTGGGGTACATGAAAAAAGGACTGCAAAATATGCTGATGTTCACCGCGGCGGGTTATATGGTGTTTCTGCTGTCGCCGCTTCGCTTTGAATGGATACAGACCATGTTCGTCCTGTGTATGCCCGTTCTGTGGCTTTATCAGATGTTTGACGCCATGCACAGCGTTTCGCGCATGAAAAGGCAGGAGATAGAGATCCCGGAGGACGACGGGTTCTTTATACCTCAAAACATTTTCGCGCTTTTGCCGGCGCGCCGCCGCGCGGCGGCCAAGGCCGCGGCGGCCGTATTGATACTGGCCGGCAGCTTCGGGATCCTCAACGGCGTAATGGACAATCTGCATTATATGCTTGATCATGAAGCGGTCTTGTTCATAACCGGCTCAATACGCAGTTATCTGGTTCCCGCGGTGGTTTCATTGGCGCTCATAGTTCTGGGCGTCAGGCTGCTCAAAGGAAGCAAGAACGCCGGGGAAGGGAAGTGAGCGGTATGAAACGCTGGCGCGTGGGCTCGCTTTCGATGGGACTGATTCTGGTGGCGTCGGGCGCGGTTATGCTGGTGTCGCTTATGGCCGAC
>WRLW01000128.1 GCA_009777435.1 Oscillospiraceae bacterium
CCCCAGCCATAATCCTCATTAACCCCCACGACGTCTAAGCGCTCCGCCAGGCGGTCGTTGATAACGAGCCGTTCCTGATCGACATTACAGGCCGCCGAGAGCAGCCGCGTACCGTCAAGCTCGCGGGCCTTATCGGCCAGCCTGCCCATGAACTCAAGCCGCGCGTCGGTGTCCGCGTTTTCGTTGCCTACAGACCAGATTATCACGCTCGCGCGGTTACGGTCGCGCGCTATCAGCTCCGCGAGCTGGTTTTGGGCGTCGGCGTATGTATCCGCGCTGTCAAAGTCTATCGTCCAGTAAACGGGTATTTCCTCCCACAGCAGCATACCCGTCTCGTCGGCGAGCCGCGCGGCTTGCTCCGAATGAGGGTAGTGCGCGAGCCGCATGAAATTGCAGTTCATCTCTTTCGCGGCGGCATAGTTTTCCAGTATCTCGCTCTCCGTGACCGACTTGCCGTTCAACACGCTGTCCTCATGCGCGCATACGCCTTTGAGGAACACGCTTTTACCGTTGAGCAAGATATCGCGGCCGCGCGCGCGTATCTCCCTAAAGCCTATTTTTTCGGTCAGCACGTCGTTTTCAAACTCAACCGTGACGTCGTACAGCTTTGGGTTCTCAGGGCTCCACAGCTCGGGCCGAGCGGCGATTGAGACGCTTCCGGCGCCGTTTTGGACGTCTATTCCCGCCTCAATACCTAACTCCGGGATACGCAGCGCCGCGGCGCCGCTTCGCGCGCCGTCAATCCTCACGCCGGCGTAAATACGCCCAAAATCCGAGCCGGGTTCAAGCCCGGCTGAAAACTCCCTTATAAAAGCGGACGGCAGGCGCAGCAGCTCAACGCCGCGGTAAATGCCGCCGTAGTTGAACCAGTCGGTATTGTCGCACGGTACGTTGGAGGGGCGGCGCGTGTTGTTGACCACCGCCACTATGCGGTTCTCGGCTTGCGCCACGCCGGTTATCTCCACGTAGAACGGCGTCGAGCCGCCGAGGTGCATACCCATATAGGTTTGGTTCACAAACACCGCCGCCTGATAGTTCACGCCGCCGAACTTGAGGAACACGCGCTTTTCTCCCCGGTTTTTATACGAAAACGTCCGGGTATACACAACCGTCCCCTCGTAAAGAAACAGCTTCTCCGACTGCGTGTTCCAGCACGACGGCACCTTGATGGTTTCCCAGGCGTCAAAGCTGAAATCGAGCGGAAGCGGGCGGCCCTCCGCGTCAGATTCCCTCGCGCTGAACCAACGCGTGCGCAGGCACGTGTCATACTGATCCACAGCATAGCGCCATACGCCGTTCAGGCTCTCCTTGGGTCGGAAATAGTCCGCGATAACCGTGTCGCGGATAAGCTTCGCGCGGTATGGGGCCTCAAAGTCCGTCGAATGTATGCCCTCCTGAAAATTTCCCGGTTTCCTGTCCTCCATAACGGCACACCCTTTCCAAGCGCCAAACGGGCCGCTCTGTACCGGCGGCCCGTTAGTCAGGGAACTCGGCGTCATCCCTGAGCGCTTTCTATGATCCTCATTAAATCCCCTATGGTTTTGATGCCATCGTCTATCTCGATAGTGATCTCAAATTCCTCCTCGAGGTTCATCACCAGCTCCACAGTGTCCAGTGAATCCAGCTCAAGGCTCTCGAATGTAGTCTCCCTCGTGACGGCTATGTCGTTGTCGCCCTTGTAGTCCCTCAGAATTTCCTCGATACGTTCCAGCATTGCCCATGCCTCCATCAGTCTTGGTTTTTATTGAAGTATCGGTCTCCGCGCTAACCCCGTACACTTTAGCATATGATTTATTATATGTCAACCCGCCCCGGCCGCGGAAACACGGCATAGCCGTTTGCGATAAAGGTTGCTTTGCCGCTCCGGCTGGTGTATAATGTCCATGTTGATAGCGCGTTAGTTCCTGAGAGCTATGGACTTTGAATACAAGGAGGAAAACACATGACTGAACTAAAGGGCACAAAAACGGAAGCGAATCTCATGGCGGCGTTTGCCGGCGAATCGCAGGCCAGAAACAAGTACACATACTACGCGTCGAAAGCAAAAAAGGACGGCTACGAACAGATCGCGGCGCTGTTCACGGAGACCGCCGAAAATGAGAAGGAACACGCCAAGCTATGGTTCAAGCTGCTCCACGGCGGCGTACCCGACACCATAGCCAACCTGAAAGACGCCGCCTCCGGCGAGCACTACGAGTGGACGGACATGTACGTTAAATTTGCCGATGAAGCCAAGGCCGAAGGCTTTGACCATATCGAGGCGCTGTTCAGGAAAGTGGCCGACATCGAAAAGGCGCACGAGGAACGTTACCTGAAGCTGCTGTCCAACATAGAAGGCGGCGCGGTGTTCTCGCGCGGCGGCGGCGCGGCTTGGGTGTGCCGCAACTGCGGTCACACCGTCTCCGGCAAAAACGCGCCTGAGCTGTGCGCGGTCTGCGCGCACCCGAAGTCATACTTTGAACTGAAAGCCGACAATTATTGATTGTCCCGTCAGCGAACCCTGACACTTAAAAGGCCGGCGCGTTTTACAACGCGCCGGCCGGCATTTACAAACCGAGCTGTGCTTTCAGGGCGGTCAGCTCGTCCTCAACGGACTCGGAACCGGCGTTTTTGTATTTTTGCTCAAGCGCCTGCGCCTCGTCAAAGGGCTGGGAATTAAGGTCGGCCATCGCGTTTGCCTGATCCAGCATACGGTCGGCCTTTTCTTCCATACGTTCAAACGCCGTCACGGCTGCGCCCGCCTTGTCGGACGCCGCTCCCAGCTTATTCACGCGCTCCTGCGTCTTGGCGACGGCCACCTTGGCCTTGATGGTCTGCCGGCGGCTGTTCAGCTCGTTGATGTCGCGCACTAACTTGTCGTGCATCTGGCGCATCTTGATGGCGTTCTCATGCGCCATAGCATAGGCCGTCTGCAAACCCGCGCCGGCGGCCTCCAAGTCCTGCTTTTTGGTCAGGAACACGCGCGCGTCGTCCTCGTTGCCGGCCACAAGCGCCTTTTTCGCCAAATCCGTATATTTGGCGACCTCCTTCGCGTTTTCGTCCACCAGCCGCTTGGTGCGGCTTTCCTCCGCCATGATGCCCGCCGTCTCCTTCTTGACCTCGGCCAAGTCGTTTGACATGTTGCGCAGGTATTGGTCGATCATCTTGGACGGGTTCTCGGCCTTGTCAAGCAAAGCGTTGATATTGGCCGAAACTATGTCGCCAAATCTTGAAAGCATCCCCATTTCACAGCCTCCTTTTTTATTTCGGGTCTTAATCCTTTTTCTCGTCGCCCGTGCCGAAGGTTTCGAGCGGCGTGCTGAGAATATCCTTGGTTTGCTCGGCTTCGAGATTCTTTTGCTTCTTGGCCTTGCTCCACCACGCGAACATTATAATGATTATGATAAGGATGCCCGCGACCATAAGCGCCGGGATCCACGGAGAGGTTGTGACCTTCATAATGCGGCTGCCCGCGTCGTCGAAGGCTTTGCTGAAAAATTCCTCGTCGGTCATATCGCCATAATAATATCTGTCTATATAGTCCAGCAGGATATCCATAGCTTCGCCGTCCAAGACGGCCTTGGCCTGTACGCCGCACAAATACCATGTATGATACGAACCGGGCGTACGCTCGAAAAAGACCAGCAGCAGATGCGCCTCGTCCTCAAACAGCTCGTCATACTTGGCGTTCAGGAAAGCCTCGGCCTGCTCCGCCGTCGGCGTGTGGGCGTCCGATATGGTATCGGTCAAATACAGATGCGGCTGTACGCCTGTTTTTTGGTAAAAGTTCCTCATGCCGGCGGTCAGTTGGGTACGGTTGCCGATCCAGCCCAGTTCGTCGGTGTAATAGTCCGTTTCGACGACCGAGCCGCGCGGCAGAGGCTCGCGCTTAATGGTGGACGCGGTGACGCCGCCGCCGGACATGCTTTCGGGCAGGAAGTATAACATAACGGCCGCGAACACAAGCACGATTACAACAACCGCCGCAGATGCCGCACAGCCCGTCCCGCAGCCGCAGCCGGGACTCCCCCGCCTCCAGCCTCGGCGGTAAGGTACGTGTGTCCGCCCGTATGCCGGCCCCCAGTGTACATGAGGGGTAGGACGCCCGCCCATAGCGCCGCGCGAACCGCCGTTGAAACCGCCGCTGAAGCCGCCGCGTCCGGGACTTCCGGCGCCTCCCGATCTGCCCCCGAAGCTGCGTCCGCCGCCGCCCCCTGAGCTGCGCCCGCCGCCGCTGAAGCCGCCGCCTCTTCCTCCTCGCGCCATACCGCCACCCTTTCCGCCTCGCGCATGATAGTATAACGATGCTATTATACGGCATGTCTCCGGTTTTTGCAAGTGCGGCCGTGCCATGGACGGCTGCCGCAGGATTCTTTAACGGGGAGATTGACAAAAGAATATGGGATGTGCTATACTGCTACAGGCAGAGTTTATCCCGGCTTTTGGAAAGGCGCGGTATAATACGGCCCCGTAGTTCAGTTGGTTAGAACGCTAGCCTGTCACGCTAGAGGTCGACGGTTCGAGCCCGTTCGGGGTCGCCAGTAAAATTTCCCCGGCTGTATGCCGGGGAACCCAAAACGAAAGCCGATGCTCTTTCTTCCCGCAACGCGTGGTTGTCGGCCCTATTTGCTTCTATAGCTCAGGCGGCAGAGCGCATCCTTGGTAAGGATGAGGTCACCAGTTCGAATCTGGTTAGAAGCTCCACAAAACCCGCGTAGCGCATAAGCTTGCGGGTTTTTCGCTGCAAAACACGCCTCCACTCTTTTTATGCTTGACTGACAGGTCGTCCTGTGGTAGACTTAAGAACGTTGAGATTGCCCCTGCCGGAGCCGCAAAAAATCGCCCTATAAGCGGGCATGAGGCAGTTTAATCTCAATACCGTATCCGGGTGTGGCGCAGCTTGGTAGCGCGCTTGAATGGGGTTCAAGAGGCCGCAGGTTCAACTCCTGTCACTCGGACCAGGGAAACGGCTCGATTTTATGAGAATCGGG
>WRLW01000129.1 GCA_009777435.1 Oscillospiraceae bacterium
GCGAGCAGATAGCCGGTGAGGTCTACCGCGAGGGCGACCGCATACGAGTATATGTCGTGGAAGTCCGGCGCCAGCAGCGCGGCCCGCAGGTCGTCATATCGCGCACCCATCCCGGGCTGGTCAAGCGCCTTTTCGAGATGGAGGTGCCCGAGATCATGGACGGCATAGTCGAGATACGCAGCGTCGCGCGCGAGGCCGGGAGCCGCACCAAGATGGCGGTCTGGTCAAACGACTCCAACGTAGACCCCATAGGCGCCTGCGTCGGGCCGCGCGGGTCGCGCGTGGCCAACGTGGTCGATGAATTAAAAGGCGAAAAAGTGGACATTGTGAAGTACAGCGACGAGCCGGCCGAATTTGTCTCCGCCGCGCTCGCGCCGGCCACCGTGCTGAACGTGGACGTGCTTGAGGACGGCAAGAGCTGCCGCGTAAAGGTGCCGTTTGACCAGCTCTCGCTGGCCATCGGCAAGGAGGGCCAAAACGCCCGTCTGGCCGCGCGGCTCACCGGCATGAAAATAGACATCAAGTCGGAATGAGTTCCCGGGCGCGCGGCGGCAGTCTGCCGTCACGCCGCCGGGCACATGGAGGTATCAGGGCGTGAAGCGTGTTCCCGAACGCATGTGCGTGGCCTGCCGGGTCATGAGGCCGAAGCGGGAGCTTGCGCGCGTGGTCAGGCCGCCCGAGGGCGTCCCGGACGCGGCGGGGCCTCCCCCGGACAAGCCCCGCGTTACCATCGACGCCACGGGCAAGCTGAACGGGCGCGGCGCGTATCTCTGCCGCGACGCGGCGTGTCTCGCAAAGGCCAGAAAGTCCCGAGCCCTTGAGCGCGCCCTGAACACAAGCTTAGACGCGGACGCCTACGAGCGGTTGGCCGCTCTGATAGAGCAGTGAGCGCCGAGCTTGCCAAATGGCTCAACCTGTGCCGCAAGGCCGGCGCGCTGCCGGTGGGCGCCGCCGCCGCGCGGGCGTCGCTCAAAAGCGGTAAAGCCCTGCTGACCGTCACGGCGTCGGACGCGGGCGCGGCCATAGTCCGTGAAATGGAAACGCTTTCGCGTGACCGCGGCGTTCCGCTGCTGCGCGCGGGCATCCGCAAAAAGGAACTCGGTGTGCTTACGGGCCGCGGAGCCACCGCCGTCATGGTGGTGACCAACAGCGAGCTGGCCCTGAAAATACAAGAAATTCTTAAAAGTTAGAATATGTTTGGGTATTCGTTAATTGCTAAACGGGGGTCTGTTACTTGAGTACATTGATCAAATACAGGGTGCATGAGGTGGCCAAGGATTTCGGTATGCAGTCAAAGGCCGTGTCCGATATTCTGGCCAAATACTCCGCCGCGCCCAAAAACCACATGTATCCGCTGACCGACGCGGAGCTTAATATTGTCTTTGACTGTCTGACGGCGCAGAACCAGATCGACAGCATGGAGCAGATATTCAAGCACACCTACCGCGAGCCGGAGCCGCCCAAGGCGCAAGCCCCGCAGGCCGCCGGGCCGCCGGCGGACAAGGGCGCGAAGCCCGCGGCCGGTCAGCCCACGAAGCCGGCCGCCCCGCAGGCTCCGCAAGCCGCGCAGGCCGGACAGTCCGCGCCGCCTCCGCAGGGGCAGCGCAAGCCCTCCGCGCAGCGTCAGGTGCGCGTCATAGACACGCGCGGCGGCGGTACTGTGGATTTGGCCCGCTATGACGAGCGCATCGACACGCTTGTTCCCGACCGCGCGGCGCGCATGGGGCAGGGCAAGGAGAAAATCAAGCGCGCGCCCGACCGGCGCGGCGTGCCCTTCAGCAGCAAGCGCCGTCAGGAGGAGCAGGAGAAAATGCGCCGCCTGCAATTAGAGGCGCTCAAGAAGCAGCAGATGAAGGTCGCCATACCCGACGAGATCGCTGTGTCCGAGCTTGCGCTCAGGCTCAAGAAAACCGGCGCCGAGGTGGTCAGGCGCTTAGTGAAAAACGGCGTTATGGCCTCGCTGGGACAGATTATAGATTACGATACAGCCGCGCTGATAGCCATGGAATTCGGCGCCAAGGTGGAGCGCGAGGTGGTCGTGACCATCGAGGAGCGCCTGATCGACGACAGGGCCGACAGCGAGCTTGACCTGTCCGCGCGCGACCCGGTTGTTGTGGTCATGGGACACGTCGATCACGGCAAGACCTCGCTGCTCGACTATATCCGCGAGACCAACGTCACGGGCGGCGAGTTCGGCGGCATCACGCAGCATATCGGCGCTTACCGCGTTGACGCGCAGGGCCGCAGCATCACCTTCCTTGACACGCCGGGCCACGCGGCCTTCACAGCCATGCGCGCGCGCGGCGCGCAGGCCACGGATATAGCCATACTGGTGGTGGCGTCCGACGACGGCATCATGCCGCAGACCGTCGAGGCCATAAACCACGCCAAGGCCGCCGGCGTGCCCATAGTTGTGGCCGTCAATAAGATGGATAAGCCCGACGCCAACCCCGACCGCATCATGCAGCAGCTTACCGAATACGAGCTGGTGCCCGAGGAGTGGGGCGGCGACACGGTAGTAACCAAGGTGTCCGCCAAGACCGGCGAGGGCATAGATAAATTGCTTGAGGTTGTTTTACTGACGGCCGACATGGCGGAGCTGAGGGCCAATCCGGGCCGCTCCGCGTCGGGCGCGGTCATCGAGGCCAAGCTTGACAAGGGCCGCGGCCCGGTGGCCACCATTCTGGTGCAGAACGGAACGCTCCGCCAGGGTAACATCATAATCGCGGGCAAGACCGTGGGCCGCGTCCGCGCCATGACCGACGACAAGGGCGCGCGCCTTGAGGAGGCCGGCCCGTCGGTGCCGGTGGAGATCATCGGCCTGAGCGAGGTGCCCGAGGCGGGCGACCAGTTCCACGCCGTGGCCGACGAGCGCATGGCGCGCGAGCTGGTCGAGCAGCGCAAGCAGCAGGGCCGCGACTTCTCGGCGCTGCCGCAAAAGGTGTCGCTGGAGGATCTCTACGCGCAGCTCCAAGTCGGGCAGGTCAAGGATCTCAACATCGTGGTCAAGGCCGACGTGCAAGGCTCGGCCGAGGCCGTCAAGGCGTCGCTTGAAAAGCTGTCCAACGAGGAAGTGCGCGTCCGCGTCATCCACAGCGCCGTGGGCGCCATCAACGAGTCCGATATTCTGCTGGCCTCCACCACGGGCGCCATCATCGTGGGCTTCAACGTGCGCCCCGACCCGTCGTCGCGCGAGAGCGCGGGGCGCGCGGGCGTGGATCTGCGGACATACCGCGTTATTTACGACTGCCTCGAGGAGATAGAGTCGGCCATGAAGGGTATGCTCACTCCCAAATACCGCGAGAATCTGCTTGGCCGCGCCGAGGTGCGCCAGGTATTTAAGGTCACGGGCGTGGGCGTCATAGCCGGCTGCCATGTCCTTAACGGCAAGGTGACGCGCAATTCGCAGGTGCGGCTGCTGCGCGACAGCATAATAATCCACGAGGGCGAGATATCGTCGCTAAAGCGCTTCAAGGACGACGCGCGCGAGGTGGCCGCGGGCTTCGACTGCGGCATCGGCATCGAGCGCTTCAACGACGTTAAGGAAAGCGACATCATAGAATCGTTTGTCATGGAGCAGATCGAAGCCGGTTAACGGTTTTCCGATATCAGCCCTGGGAGGGACGCGTATATGCCCGGAGACAGCCGTTTGGCAAAAATAAACGAGGAAATCATGCGCGAGCTAAGCGTTCTGATACCGCGCCTTAAAGATCCGCGCGTCGGCGGCATCGTGAGCGTGACACGCGTGGATACCACGCGCGACATGCGCTGCGCCAGAGTTTATATCAGCGCGCTCCCGGACTTTGCCGCCGAGACGGACTCCGGCGGCCGGCGCAAGGGCGTGCTGGCCGGCCTCAGCTCCGCGTCCGGCTTCCTGCGGCGCGAGCTTGGGGAAGCGCTGTCGCTGCGCATGATTCCCGAATTGCAGTTCATAGCCGACGATTCTATCGAACGCGGCGCGCGCGTATTAGACGTGTTAAGCTCGCTGCGCGATAAAGACCAAACGGAGTGATGATGATGACGCTCGCTGAAGCCGCCCAGTTCATCCGCGAACGCGACGGATTTCTCATAATGACGCACAAAGACCCCGACGGCGACACGCTCGGCAGCGCGGCGGGCCTGTGTATCGGGCTTCGTTCGATGGGCAAGCGCGCCTATGTCGCGCGCGACCCCGACGCTCAGGGGCGCTTTATCGAGCTGGCCGCCGGCCTGTATCCGCCGGACGGCGGCTTTAACCTGTCGGAGGCCGTGATCATCGCGGTCGATATCGCCGCGCCGTCGCTGTTCCCGGCCGCGCTCTCACAGCTGGCCGAACATATCACGCTGGCCATAGACCACCATCCGGGCGGCGGGGCGTTCGCGCCGCTTTCGCTTATAGACACCGTGTCGGCCGCGACCGGAGAGTTAGTCTGCCTGCTGCTCCACGAGCTTGGCGTGACCTTCACCCTTGAGATGGCCGAGCCTCTGTACATAGCCATCGTAACGGATACCGGCTGCCTGCGCTTTGACAATACCACCTCCCGCACCCTGCGCATAACGGCCGGCCTTATGGACACCGGCCTTAAAACCGGCCCCATCAACACCGAGCTGTTTGAGCGCAGGGCGCTGTCACGGATGGCGCTTGAGGCCGCTCTGCTGGAGGACTTTGAGCTGCTGGCCGGCGGGCGCGTCGCCATGATGTTCCTGACGCGCGAGAAGCTGGAGCGCACGGCGGCCACGGTTGACGATACCGACGGCATCGCGTCCATGACGCGCCGTATCGGAGGCGTTGAAATAGGGCTTCTGCTGCGCGAGGAACAGGACGGTCAAACCAAATTCTCGGTTCGCACAGGCCCGGATTACAACGCGGGCCACATATGCGCGCATCTGGGAGGCGGCGGCCACGCGCGCGCCGCCGGCGCGACGCTGGACGCGCCGCTCGCCGCCGCG
>WRLW01000130.1 GCA_009777435.1 Oscillospiraceae bacterium
GAGGGGCAGTTCATGGGCGGCCCGAGGAAGCGCAGGGAGGCCAGGCCCGTTAAGAAAGACGCCCGCGCGAGGATAAGCTCATATTCGGATTTGACGGCGGGCGATTTAATCGTCCACGACCACCACGGCATAGGGCGCTTTGAGGGCGTTGTCAAGATGGAGGTTGACGGCGTTGACCGCGACTATGTAAAATTGGCGTATGCCGGCAGCGACACGCTGTATGTGCCCGTTACGAAGTTAAATTTAGTGTCGAAGTACATCGGGGCGGGCGAGGACGCGCCCGTTAAGCTGAACAAGCTGAACACAACCGACTGGCAGAGGACGAAAAGCCGCGCCAAGTCGTATGTCAGGGACCTCGCGAAAGGGCTTATCGCGCTGTACGCCGAGCGTATGCGCCGCCCGGGGTTCGCGTTTCCGCCCGACGACGCGTGGCAGGGCGGCTTTGAGGACGCGTTTCCCTACACCGAAACCGACGACCAGCTTCGCTGCACCGCCGAGATAAAGGCCGACATGGAACGGGGCTTCCCGATGGACAGGCTGCTGTGCGGCGACGTGGGGTTTGGCAAAACCGAGGTTGCGCTCAGAGCCGTTATGAAATGCGTGCTCGGCGGCAAACAGGCGGCAATCCTTGTTCCCACAACGGTTTTGGCGCAGCAGCACTATATAACGTCGGCACGGCGGTTTGACCATTACCCCGTGCGCGTTGACGTGCTTTCGCGGTTCAGAACCCCGAAGCAGATGAGGGAAACGCTGGCGCGTATGCAGGCCGGCGGGGTAGACTTGGTTATCGGCACCCACAGGCTGCTGCAGAAGGATGTCAGATTCCGCGATTTGGGGCTTTTAGTGGTTGACGAGGAGCAGCGCTTCGGCGTTTCGCACAAGGAGCGGCTGAAGGAGCTTGCCAAGCAGGTGGACGTGCTGACGCTCACCGCCACGCCTATACCGAGAACGCTGAATATGGCCCTTTCGGGCATACGCGACATGTCCACCATCGAGGAGGCGCCGCGCGACCGTTCGCCCGTGCAGACATATGTTATAGAGCATAACTGGGGCATACTGCTCGACGCGATACGGCGCGAGGTGGGACGCGGCGGGCAGGTGTATTATCTGCACAACCGCGTTGAAACCATCGACGGTACGACGGCGCGCATACAGGACGCGCTGCCCGGGGTTGCGGTCGCCGCCGCGCACGGCCAAATGAGCGAGGATTTGCTGGCGGAGGTTATGCGCGAAACTACCGACGGCGAGATACAGGTTCTTGTCTGCACCACCATAATCGAAACGGGCATAGATATCCCAAATGTGAACACGCTGATTGTCGAGGACGCGGACAAGCTGGGGCTGTCGCAGCTTCACCAGATACGGGGGCGCGTTGGCAGAAGCCCGCGGCACGCGTATGCCTATCTGACGTTCAGGCCGGGCAAGGCGCTTACCGAGGTGGCCTTGAAGCGGCTGTCGGCGATACGGGAGTTCGCGGAGTTCGGCTCCGGCTTCAAAATCGCCATGCGCGACCTTGAGCTCCGCGGCGCGGGCAATATACTCGGCGCCGAGCAGTCGGGGCAAATGCTGAGCGTTGGCTACGACATGTATCTGCGGCTGCTGGAGGAGGCGGTTTTGGAGGAGCGCGGCGAAACCGCGGCGCGGAAAAACGACTGCACGGCCGATTTGTCCGTGCGCGCGGGAATACCCGACGACTATATACTGTCGTCGGGCATGAGAATGGATTTTTACAGGCGCATAGCCGCGATAGAGGGCGAGGAGGACGCCGCCGGTATGCTGGAGGAGCTGATAGACCGGTTCGGCGATGTTCCCAGACAGGTTGACGCGCTGGTTCAGATAGCTCTGTTGAGGGCGCGGGCGGGCGCGCTGGGTATAACGGAAATCACGCAAAAATCGGGGCGTATACATTTTAAGATTGACAAACCCGAGTTTGCCGTAGTATCATCTTTATGCGGACTGCCGCGGTATAAAGGACGCATACTGTTCGCGGCGGGCAGCGAGCCGGCGATAACGCTCAGGCTTGCCGGGGGAGGCGACCCGCTGAGAGAGGCGCGTGAGTTTATCGGTGAGTTTGAGCGGCTGACGGCAAATGTATAGGAGGGAAAAAGCTTGAAAAACAGGAAAGTTATATTTATGGCGCAGTTCGCTATTCTGGCGGCAATCGAGGCCATTGTCTGCTTCACGCCGCTGGGGTCTATCCCGATACCCGGGCTTGTGGTGGCAACGCTGTCGCATATTCCGGTGATAGTCGCCGCGATTATGCTCGGCACGTGGGCCGGCGCCGGCATGGGCTTTTTATTTGGCCTGTTCAGCTTTTTAATATGGTCGTTCGCTCCGCCCAGCCCCGTATTGGCGTTTGTTTTCACCCCACTGTACTCGTTCGGCGATTTCAGCGGCAATTTTTGGAGTATTTTAATCTGCTTCGCGCCGCGTGTTCTGATAGGCGTTGTCGCGGGCTTGACATACGGCTTTTTATCCAAGCGCTCTGTTAACAGGGTTTTTGTGTGCGGGCTAAGCGGCGTTTTGGCAACGCTGACCAATACCTTCTTGGTACTCGGCGGCATTTATGTCTTTTTCGGCCGCAATTACGCTATGGCGATAGGCGAACCCTTCGGCGTTTTGCTCGGAATGATGGGAATGGTTGTGCTGACCAACGGGATTCCCGAGGCGATTATCGGAGGCATAGCCGGGACTGTGTGCGTGCCGCTGAAAAAAGCGCTGAAGCAGTAAAAAAGGGGGACGCGCCGCGGTTTATCCCATTAAAAACAGCTTTAGGATTCTGCCGAAGATTTGGGCGAAGGTGAGGCGCGGAATGTCGTCCGCGGCGGTTATCGGAATCACCGCCAGCGTTTGGTCCCCGTGCTTTACCGTCACCTCGCCGAGCTTCTGTCCCCTGATTACCGGTGCGTGAACGCTTTCGGCCAGCGTTACGGCCTTTTCAAGGTCTTTAACCTGCCGCTTTTCAACCAGCAGCTTAGCCTGCGCGGATATTTCGGGCATAACCTCCGGCAGCGTTCCGAGGATTACCGACACGGGGCCGGGTACGCGGTCGGGATACGCCGGCACGAGCTGATAGTTGGCAAAGCCGAAGTCCAACAGCTTGCGGGCGGCGGCAAAGCGTATGCCCGCCGTTTCCGCGCCCATAATAACCGCGATAAGCTCCATGCCGCCGCGCTCCGCCGTGCCGGACAGGCAGTATTTCGCGGCGGAGGTGGAGCCCGTTTTCAGGCCCGTGGCGCCCTGATAGAAGCGCACCAATTTATTGGTGTTTGCCAGCGTGAACGTCCCGTCGCGCAGGGAATCCATCCAGATTGTGGTGTATTCCCTGACGGCGGGGTGATTTAACAGCAGCTCGCGCGACATAAGCGCAATGTCGCGGGCCGACGTGACATGGCCGTTTTCCGGAAGCCCGCTGCAATTTTTGAAAACGGTGTCGGTCATGCCCAATTCGGCGGCGCGCTCGTTCATGCGGCCCACAAACGTTTCCTCGCTGCCCGACAGATATTCGGCCATAGCAACGCTCGCGTCGTTGCCCGACGCTATAACGATGGCCTTCAGCATTTCGCCAACGCTGTACTCCTCGCCCTCGTGCATATACACCTGAGAGCCGCCCATGTTCTGCGCGTAGCCCGACACGGGAACCTTGTCGGTAAGCTTGATAAGGCCGCCGTCAAGCGCCTCCATCGTTAGCAGCATGGTCATAATCTTGGTAACGCTGGCCGGCTGGCGCGCCTCGCGCTCGTTCAGGGCGAACAGCACCGCGCCGGTTTCCTTTTCCATCAGCAGCGCGCTGGGAACGTTCAGGTCGGGCGCGCTCAGTCCGGCCGCGGGCAGCGGCTCGTCGAACGGCGCCTCGTCGAACACCTCGAGCTCGGGATATTCCGCGAGAAGGTCTAAGCGGTCCTGAACCGTAACCGCGAGCGCGGACGGAAACGTTATCAGACAGCAAAAAAATATGAGCAGTCGTTTCATCTTCATAACTACGCCTCCATTTCTATAGGACATGGTTATGCCTGACTGCCCGGAAATATGAAATTTAATTCCGTTATGATTCTATTATAAAATCGGAAACGATACCGTAAAACGTTTTCGCGTCTTCGTCGGTGCCGTGGACCTCAACGCGTATGGGTCTGGCAAGGTCAACGCTGAAAATCCCCATTATGGACTTCGCGTCGATGATATAACGCCCCGACACTATGTCTATATCGAACGGCTGCATACACGCGGCGTTTACAAACGCCTTTACATCATTTATGGAAGTTAGCTGGATATCGAATACTTTCATGCCGAACATCTCTCCCGTATTGAAAATTTATATTGCCTACACGATTATATTAACACACCTCGCGGATAAATACAAGGGGAATTTTTATGATTTTCTCATGCCTGACACTCGGCTGTAAAACCAATCAGACCGAAACCGACGCGCTGGCGGCGGTATTAACCGCGAAAGGGCATATTCGGACGGACTGGGGCCGTCCGGCGCAGGCGCTGATAATCAACACCTGTTCGGTTACGGCGGTGAGCGACAGAAAGTCGCGCGGCGCGGTGAATAAGGCGCGCAGGGAATACCCGGACGCCGTTATCGCCGTTCACGGCTGTATGGCGCAGGGAATGGAGGCAAAGCCGCCGAATATAGACGTGCTGGGCGGCACGGGCGACAGGACGGGCTTTGTAGAGGAAATAGAGAGGGCCGTCGGGCTGCGCGGCGAGTCCGCCGTGAGTGTACCCGGCGGACGAAACGCCGTTTTCCGGGCGCGGACACGCGCCTTTCTCAAGATTCAGGACGGCTGCTCAAACGCCTGCGCCTACTGTATCATACCGGGGCTTCGCGGCGGCTCGCGCTCAACGCCGTTCGACGAGGCCGCGCGCGGCGCGGAGGCGTTTGCGCGGGAGGGCGCGCGGGAAATCGTGCTGACGGGGAT
>WRLW01000131.1 GCA_009777435.1 Oscillospiraceae bacterium
CTCCGGTCAGCTCCTTGGCCGCGCGGTAAAACGACAGCTTTACGCAGTGCCTCAGCAGCCGGTCGCGCCCGCGCGCGTCCGCCGCGTCATGGCGCGTGCGGGCGGAGGCCCGCGCCGTCCTGCCGTCTATCTTCAACAAGGCCGTCGATTCGGCCGTTTTCGGGCCGACGCGTAATACGCTCACCGCGTCGGCGTCCCGGCCGTCCCCGGTATAGCGCGGCTTCGCGTCCGGGAAATAGGCCAGCAGGCTTTGCTCCACATCGTACTTGTAGCCGTGCCCGTCAAGAAAAAGCGTCACTTCGCGAGCGCCTCTCCGACATACGGATTATGCCCGCGCTCATGTGACAGCTTGGACGGCTCGCCGTGCCCCGGATACACGTCGTAATCGCCGTCTAAAGCGGCAAGGCGGCCCAGTGACGCAAGCATTTTGCTATAATCGCCGCCGGGCAGGTCGCAGCGCCCGCACTCCTCGTAAAACAGCGTGTCGCCCGTGAACATCGCGCCGCCGCACAGAATCACGCACGAGCCTTCGGTATGCCCGGGCGTATTAAGCCATTTGAAGGTTAACCCGTCTACCGTGAACTCAGAGCCGTCAGCAGCCGTTATATCCGGCGTCCCCGCGTTAACGCGCGCGTGTGAGCGCGCGGGATCCGTGAGGCACGGCGCGTCGGCCTCATGCACGGCCACCTTCGCGCCGGTTTGGGCGCGAAGGCCGGCCACGGCGCCTATATGGTCAAAGTGGCCGTGCGTTATAAAGATATACTTTACATTCATGCCGTGCTCGCTAAGATGACTAAGCAGTCTCTTGGATTCCGCGCCGGGATCTATCACGGCGCAGTTTCGCGTTTCGGGGTCGGCAACGATATAACAGTTTGTTTTAATGCCGCCCACTATTACGGTTTGAATAATCATTTGTCATCCTTTCTGAGCGCCGTGAAGCTTCGCGCGCGCCTGACCGGAGTCTAAAACAAAAGTAACCGGGCCGTCGTTGACCGACCAAACGGCCATCTCGGCGCCAAACACGCCCGTATGGACGGGCAGCCCCGAATCGCGGCAGGCTAATACAAAGCGGTCGAACAAAACGCGCGCGGCGTCTCCGCCGGCGGCTTCGGCAAAATCGGGCCGGCGCGAGGCCGCGCAGTCGCCGCAGAGCGTGAAATTGGACACTATCAAAAGCGACGCGCCCGCGTCGCGCGGCGACACGTTCATTTTGCCCGCCGCGTCCTCGAACACGCGCAGCTTGCACACGCGGTCGGCCATCCACACGGCGTCGCGCTCGGCGTCGTCTTTGGCGACGCCGGCCAAAACAAGCAGCCCTTTGCCTATCTCCGTCTTTGGACCGCCGCGGCCCACGACCTCCACCCCGGCCGACTTGACCCTTGTCACCACAGCTTTAATTCCGCTCACCTCTTTCACCCGCAAAACTCGACGAATTATGAAAGCTCCGCTTTACACTTAACCGAAATAAAAGCCGGCGTAAAATCAAGCGGTTTGTGATGATTTCTTGTGTTTCGATATGTGTCATAATCTCAAAACTCCATATTTTCCAATATTACCGCAGCACTGGCTACCAACCTCGGACATATGGTTTTATGTGCTTCTTGAGCGTTCGGCTTATTATGGTCGTCGGGGCAGCGTATATCCACGCCAAGCAAATCACGGCACATCATCGAGCCGTTTGATTCCTTGAAATATTCCACAAATTCATACGATTTTCTGTTACAATAACCCTTTTGCTTAAAATCCTTTTCTATGTGAAATCCGCACTTCAAACCAATCGCTATTACCGCGCCGGAAACCGCGCCGCAAATTTCACCGCAGCGTACCCCACCGCCAAATCCATTGGCGAGCATGAAAGCTGTTTTCAAATCAAGTCCGTCATCTTCACAAAACGCGCCAAGCACCGCTTGGGCGCAGTTGTATCCGTTCGCAAATAATTCTACGGCTCTTTATTCTCTTGTCATTTTGTGTTCCTCCGTTATTTATCAAGTATGAAAGCTCCGCTTTTATACTTAACCGACCGCCGCGACGTTTTGCTCCCGCGAAGCGGGGCAAAACTCGACGAAGTATGAAAGCAAAGCTTTTATACTTCAGTTCCCACTCCGCGTTATCTCAAGCACGCTCGGCACCCGGCGCAGCTTGTTTATAACGAACTCGTACTGCTCCAGATCCTTGACGCGCATAACCATATTTATAAGCGAATGGCCGTCGCTCAAAACATTCGCAGAATAGCTCGACATGGGTATCTTCAAGGCGGCCATGACCGTGGAGATATCCATGGTCAGATCGTCGCGGTACATACACAGGATACGCACGCCGGTCTCATAAAGGCCGGCCGCGTCACCCACCCACCTGGCTGTGAGCCAGCGTCCGGCGTCCTCCTCCCTGGCCCGCGCGCTGATAACGTTTTTGCAGTCCGCGCGGTGTATGGAAATACCGTAGCCCTTGGTCACGAAGCCTATGATCTTGTCGTCGGGCACCGGCGCGCAGCAGCGCGAATATTTAATCTGGAAGTTGTCTAACTCATCCACCACCACGGCGGAGGCGTTGCTCGGCGGCTTGGCCTTCCTGATGTTTTCGATCATGCGCTCAACGACGTCCTTGTCGGTTTGGAGCCGGTTCATGCGTATCAGCTCGTCGCGTATGCGGTTGGCCGCCTTCTGCGCGGAGATGCCCCCATACCCGATCGCGCCGCACAGGTCGTCTATCGTGGCGAACGACAGCTTCCTCAGCAGACTGCTCAGCACGTCCTCCTGCTTAAGGGTATCCGGGGAGATACCGCCGCGCTTGATCTCGGCCTCAAGCTCCGCGCGGCCCTGATGGATGTTTTCCTCACGCCGCTCGCGCTTGAACCACTGCTTGATTTTATTCCGGGCCTCGTTTGTGCGCACCATCCTTATCCACTCGCGCGAAGGCCCCTTGCTGTTGTGCGACAGCACTTCCACGATGTCGCCGTTTTTAAGCTGATACCCGAGCGGCACTATGTGCCCGTTGACCTTTGCGCCTGTAGTGCGGTTGCCGACCGCCGAGTGTATGGCGTATGCGAAGTCGATTGGGTTGGCGCCCGCCGGCAGGTTTACCACGTCGCCCTTTGGGGTGAACACGAACACCTCGTCCTCAAACAAATCCACGCGGAACGATTTGATAAACTCCTCGGCCTCGGTATCCTGCTGCGACTCGAGCAGCATACGCACCCATTCCAGCCGCTCGTCAAGCCTGGCGTCCGCCGAATGTACCTTATCCTTGTATTTCCAATGCGCCGCGATGCCGTATTCGGCTGTATGGTGCATATCCATTGTGCGTATCTGTATCTCGAAAGGCGTACCCTTGCGGCCGATGACCGTCGTATGGAGCGACTGGTAGCCGTTTGGCCTTGGGTTGGATATATAGTCCTTCAGGCGTCCGGGCATGGCGTGGAACATCTCGTGAACTATGCCCAAAACGGTGTAGCAGTTATCCAGGGTATCCACTATCACGCGTATGGCGAACAGGTCGTATATCTCGAAAAGCGCCCTGTGCTGCTGGGCGTACATCTTGCGGAATATGGCGTATATCTGCTTTACGCGGCTCTCCAGCTCCGCCTTGAGGCCCAATTCCCCCAGCCGCTCGGACACGCTCGCGCACACCTGCTCCAGAAAGCCCGCCTCGTCCTTCATGCGCTCGGTCAGGCCCTCCTGTATTTCCTTGTACGCCACGGGATCTAACCTCTGGAGCGCCAAATCCTCAAGCTCCATCTTTATCTTGCTGATGCCGAGCCGGTGCGCCAGCGGCGCGTATATCTGCATGGTCTCGCGCGACTTCTCGCGGCGCTTCTTTTCGGTGTGATACTCGATGGTGCGCATATTGTGCAGCCGGTCGGCTATCTTTATGAGCAAAACGCGTATGTCCTTGGCCATAGCCATAAGCATCTTGCGCAGGTTTTCCATCTGGTGATCCTCTTTGCTGACATACCGCATGGTCGTCAGCTTGGTAACGCCGTCCACCAGATCGGCCACCGTTCCCCCAAATCGCGCGGCTATATCCTGATATGTGCAGCGCGTGTCCTCAAGGACGTCGTGCAGCAGGGCGGCTATTATGGTGTCCGTATCCATGGCCAGATCGGTCAGTATTATGGCGGTCTCCAGCGGATGCGTTATATACGGGCTCCCGTCCTTGCGCAGCGTCTTATTATGGAAGCGCGCGGCAAACTGGAACACGTCGTCTAACAGCTCCTCGTTCAGCGCGGGGATGTAAGAGCGGACGGTCTCCACAAGATAAGCGTAGCGGTCATACAGCGTCTTATCCAGTTCATTGTTTCCGGTAGTATAACGCTCATTCATCAGAGCCATCCTCCTTCCCCCGCGGCGCCGGTTCTCACACGGCGGAGCCGCTCAAGCGCCTCAAAAGCGCGGAATCCATCAGGTCAACCTTTACGCCGCCGCCGCGCAGCCCGATATCGAAAGCATCCCCGTCACGCCGGTATGTAAGCAGTCCCAGTTCCGAAAGAACGTCGAGCGAGGCAAGTAAACGCGCCATGCCCACCCGCGGGTTCCGGGCGGAGATCCCCCCAATCAGCGTATGCGCCGGCGTCCTTATCTGACACAACGTGTCCGCCGCGCGGCTGAGATACCTCCACACCGACGCCAAATCGTCGCGCGTGAGCGGTAACAACCTCTCGTCCACACATTTCTCATTATTGATAAATCGCTCATACAAGCCGGTTTCCAGCGCGTACCGCTCAGATATCCGCGCGCTCGAACGTATGTCGCGCAGTTCGAGCTGAACGTCTCTGCGGCCGCGAAAGGTGTTGATACCGAGCGAAAACGCGGCGTCCACCCGGTCGCCGGCATGAAACGGGAAATCCGAAAATCCAAAGCCGATAGCCCTGAACCGCGACCCGCCGTACTCCAAAGT
>WRLW01000132.1 GCA_009777435.1 Oscillospiraceae bacterium
AGCTCTTATTCAGACGGCACACAGAACTTCGCGAACACAAGCGTCAATTTAGTTTTGAATAAAATGCCATATCCCGCGCAATGTGAGATTATAAAGGGTTATTTCCCCGACTCTTTAAGCGATTTGCCCTTACAAGAAACATTGCGGTTTTGTTTTGTAAGCATAGATGTGGATTTATATAAGCCTATTTACGAGGGTTTATGTTATTTTTATCCTAAACTGTGTAAGGGAGGGTATATTTTGTTGCATGACTACAACTGCCCTCGATATAAAGGCGTAAAGGCGGCCGTTCATCAATTCGCGAAGGAAAACGCCATATCTTACGTACCCATACCGGATGAAAGTGGAAGCGTAGTGATTGCTAAGCCTTTAACGTGAATAAGCAGTTAGCAATTTCAAGTGCGGGGGAAGATTTTCCCCCGCACGGTTTTTTTATTACTATTTACCGTCTCACGGATTCCAGGACAGACGGTGAGTTTACGCGCTTCCAGTTTGCGTAGATGGTCATGGCGCTTTCGACCCTCTGGTTGAAGTCGAACGGCTTTTTGCATGAGCTGTCCGAATACCAGCCCTCCAGCTCGTAGTCGGGCGGCGGCGTCACGGCCGGTCTTGACGCCCTCTCCCCGGGCAGCAGCTGCTGCTTCGGGGGCGCGGGCGTCTTTCCCTTGGTGGAAAAAGACACCACCGGATTGCGTATCCATTTGGCATAAGCCTTGGCCGAGCCTTCTATGGGCTTTGAGAAGTCGAACTGCTCGGTGAACTTTGTGGAGGTATACCAGCCGTCGAAAGTATAGCCGGCCTTTGCCGGTTCCTTGTCAGGCTTGCCCGGGGCCTCGCCTATAGCCACGGTTTTCTTGGCCGGCGCGTCCTTGCCGCCTCCCGCCGAGAACGATATTGTAGGTACGGCGCTCCATTTGGCGTACAGCGTCACCGACCCGGACGCCGGGAGCCGGAAATCGTATTCTTTAGTCTTTTTGGAGTCGGTATACCAGCCGGTGAATATGTAGCCCATCCTTACCGGGTCGTCCGGCTTGACGGCCGTATCCCCATAGCCGACCAACTGCTTGGGCAGAAGCCCTCCGTCCGCCGTTCTTCCGCCGCCCATATTAAACGATATCTGCGGCAGTCTGACCCATCTGGCGTACAGCCTGACGCTGCCGCCGACCGTAAGCTCCTCCGGGCACTTGGTTTCGCCTTTAGCGTCCATATACCAGCCGTCGAAACGGTAGCCCGCCTTATAGAGCGCCGGCGGCGAGCTGAAGCTCTCGCCGAAACTAAGCGTTATCGGCCTTGGCAGCTTGCCGTCCGATAATTTGCCGCCCCCGGTCGAAAACGACACCTGCGGCAGCTTCTCCCACCCGGCATACAGCGTCATGGCGCCCAGCACGGGCGCGCCGAAATCATATTGCGTCGTCTTTCTGGAGGTCGTGTACCAGCCGGTAAAGCGATACCCCGAACGCTCGGGGTCGGCCGGGCGCTCCACGGTGTCGCCGGCCTGAACGCTCACAGCGGGTATGGGGCGGCCGCCGGCCGCCGAAAACGAAACGCGCGCGGACGAGGAGACCTGTGAGGCCGCCGCGCTCGGCAAGGACACGCATATCACCAGAGAAAGCGCGAGAAAACAGCGCAGTGTCCGCTTGAACATTAAACCACCTCTTTCATTTCGGAAAGAAACGTGATATACTTCAACATACTATCCTGTACTACATATCGTATGAAAGCGGGTTGACTTTAGCTTTTATGGCAAAAAAAACCGACAGAAAATCCGCCGGCTCCGCTCCCGCGCAGGGCGCCGTACCGCCTGGTATAGAAGGGTTAAGCCCCGTAGTCCGCGCCGTGCCCATCACGGGCGTGCTGAGGGACAACTACATGCCCTATGCCATGAGCGTGATAGTATCGCGCGCCATACCTGAGATCGACGGATTCAAGCCTTCGCACCGCAAGCTGCTGTACACCATGTACCGCATGGGCCTCCTGACCGGCGGCCGCACAAAGTCGGCAAACGTGGTAGGCCAGACCATGCGCCTGAACCCGCACGGCGAGAGCGCCATCTATGAGACCATGGTGCGCCTCGCGCGCGGCTACGAGGCGCTGCTGCACCCGCTCGTGGACTCCAAGGGCAATTTCGGCAAGGTATACTCGCGCGACATGGCCTATGCCGCGTCGCGCTACACCGAGGTCAAGCTCGACCCGATATGCGCCGAGCTGTTCTCCGAGATCGACCGCGACGCCGTTGATTTTACCGATAACTATGATAATACGGTCAAGGAGCCCGTCCTGCTCCCCTCCACCTTCCCCAACATACTTGTGTCCGCCAATCAGGGCATCGCCGTCGGCATGGCGTCGCAGTTCTGCGGCTTCAATCTGCGCGAGGTGTGCCTGACCGCGGCGGCCTTCCTGAAAAACCCCAAGCACGATATTTTGGAAACCATGCCCGCGCCGGACTTCCCGACGGGCGGCGAGCTTATTTACGACATCAACGCCATGCGCGAGATATACCGCACCGGGCGCGGCGGGTTCCGCGTGCGCGCCAAATGGCGCCGCCGCGAAAATGTTATAGAGATCACCGAAATACCCTATTCAACGACGGTTGAGGCCATTATCGACAAGTGCGCCGAGCTTATGAAGGCCGGAAAGCTCAAGGATATCTCCGATATACGCGACGAAACCGACTTGGGCGGCCTGCGCATAGCCATAGACCTCAAGCGCGGCGCGGACGCGGATACTCTTATGGCGCGGCTGTTTAAGATGACGCCGCTTCAGGACGTGTTCAGCGTAAACCTGAACCTGCTGATAGCCGGTACGCCGTTCACGCTCGGCGTTGACAGGATTCTCGAGGAGTGGTGCGCGTGGCGCGCCGGCTGCGTGAAGCGGCGGCTGCATTTCGAGGCGGGCCGTCTCCGCTCGAAGCTCCATCTGCTCCACGGGCTGGAGCGGATACTGCTCGACATCGACCGCGCCATAAAGATAATACGCGAGACCGTCTCGGAGGACGAGGTAATCCCGAACCTGATGATCGGCTTTGGTATCGACGAGCGTCAGGCGGAGTATGTCGCCGAGATAAAGCTGCGCAACATCAACCGGGCGTATCTGCTAAAGCGCACGCAGGAAACGCGCGAGCTTGAGGAACGCCTCGCCGATACCGAGGCCGCCATGAACGACCCCAAGCGTATCCGCGACAGCATAATAAAAGACTTAAAGCGCGTGGCCGGCACATACGGCGCCGCGCGCAAGACGACCATAGTCAGCGGGTCGGAGATCGAGGAGTACAAAGAGAGCGTCGAGGATTACCCGGTGCATGTGTTCGTCACAGAGGGCGGCTATATAAAAAAAATAACGCCGGCCTCGCTTCGGCTGTCGAGTGAACAGAAGCTTAAAGAAAATGACCGTATCATCTCGGCCCATGAAGCGCAGAATAAAGACGAAATCTTATTTTTCACCGACCGCCAGCAGGTCTACAAGGCGCGGCTGCACGACTTCGAGGACGCCAAGGCTTCGGCGCTGGGCGAATATGTCGCGGGCAAGCTCGGCTTTGAGGACGGCGAGACGCTGATATACACATGCCTCCCGCGCGACTACTCGGGATGCCTGCTGTTCGCGTTCCAAAACGGCAAGGTGGCGCGCGTCGAGCTTGGCGCTTATGACACCAAGTCAAACCGCCGGAAGCTTACCGGCGCTTACTCCGACAGAAGCCCGCTGGCGTCGGTATATCACTTGATAGGCGAGCGCGAGCTGCTGATGCACACCACCGAGCCGCGCGCTGTCGTTTTCCATTCGGCGCAGCTCGCGCCCAAATCTACCCGCGGCACACACGGCGTCGGCGTGATAACGCCCAAAGGCCGTCACACGGCCGCCGGGTTGTGCGGGCCGGAATCAAAGGGCATAGCGTCTCCCGAGCGCTTCCGGGTACGCTCGCTGCCGTCGGTAGGTCTGCCGCTGCGCGCGCAGGATATCGGAAACGTGCAATTATCTATTGATAGTTGACCATGAATGAGGATACTCAAAATGAATTCACGCATACGCAAGCTTTTACCGAATTTTCTTCTAACGGCCCTGGGGGGCGCAATAATGGCGCTGGGCATAGCTTTATTCTTCGAGCCTAAGAATATCGTTCCGGGCGGTCTGACCGGCGTGGCCATGATGCTGAACAGCCTGTTTCCGGTATTGCCTGTCGGTATGACCGTGATGGTGCTGAACGTGCCGCTGTTTATTGTCGGCTGGCGCAGGCTGGGCGGGATGTTCGTGGCCTATTCCCTGACAGGCACGGCGTCGCTGTCCCTGTTTATAGACGTGTTCGCGCGCCTGCCCGTGCCCGAATGTCAGCCGCTGGCCGCCGTCATGCTGGGCGGCGCGCTGGTGGGCGCCGGCATCGGGCTTGTGTTCTCGCGCGGCGGCTCCACGGGCGGCTCGGATCTTATGGCGCGCCTGCTGAAAGCGGTGTTCCCGTCGGCCCGGATGGGCGCCCTTATGCTTTCGGTGGACGGCGCGGTGGTGTTCGCGTCGATGTTCGTGTTCGGCGGCGGCGAGTTATATGCCGCCCTTGACCTCGCGTTCTACGCCATAGCCGGGCTTTTCGTGTCGTCACAGCTTGCCGACCTGATACTCTACGGCACAAACGTGCAGTGGACGGCGCACATCATCAGCGACGACTGGACGGCCGTCAGCGCGGCGCTCCAGAACGAGCTGGGGCGCGGCGTCACCCTGCTTAAGGGCGAGGGCGGCTACAGCGGCGCCGCGCGCGAGGTAATACTGTGCGCCGTGGGGCGAAGCCAGCTTGCCACCATGAAAGCCGTCGTCAAGGAGACAGACCCGCACGCGTTTATAATCGTCAACAAGGCATATGAAGTATTGGGCGAGGGGTTTCGTGCCTATGATAAAAACTCGATATAAAAT
>WRLW01000133.1 GCA_009777435.1 Oscillospiraceae bacterium
TTCCGATCTCTGGTGCCGTGCAGGCTGACCGGAAACATTGAGTGGGGCGTGCCCGCGCCCGCCGTTGAGGGCTTGGACGGGCTTACCATATGGGTGTGGCCCGAATCGCTGTGGGCGCCGATATCCTTCACGCAAACGCTGTTGGAATCGCGCGGCGCCGGCCCGGACGAGTGGAAACGCTGGTGGTGCGGCCGCGGCGCGCGCGTGTATCAGTTCATAGGACAGGATAATCTGTACTTCTACGGGCCCGCGCAGGCCGCTATGTTTATGGGTATGCAGGGCGGCGAACCGTCGGCGCTGCCCGCCGAGGGGCAATTGGTTATGAGCGACCTCATAGCCAATAACCATGTGCTGTTTCTCGACCGCAAGGCCAGCTCGAGCGCCGAAATCAAGCCTCCGACGGCGCGCGAGCTGCTTGACTATTACACGCCCGAGCAGCTGCGCGCGCATTTTCTGGGGCTTGGTTTGGGTATTCGCAGCGTTAGCTTCCGGCCCGGCCCGCTCAATCCCGACGCGAAGCCCGGGGAAAGCGACCCGGCGCTGAAGGAGGGCAGCTTGCTGACAAATGTGCTGAACCGCGTCGCGCGGTCATGCTTTTACACGGCGCAGAAGTACACCGGCGGACGACTGCCGGATATCGCGCCGTCGGCGGAGGCGGCGGAAACGGCTGCTGCCGCCGCGCTTGATTACGAAGCGCTGATGTCGCGCTGTGAATTCCATCAGGTGATGAACCTTTTGGACAATTATATACGCGGCATAAACAAATACTGGTCGAAAAGCATGAAGGAGGCCGACGCCGCGGACGACGGCGATATGCGTATGCGGGTTCTCGCCGACTGCCTGCATATGACCCGGACCGCCGCCGTGCTTGTTCACCCCGTCGCGCCGCGCGGCGCGGAGCTTTTGGCCGAATACCTGAACATGACCGGTGATTTCTTTGACTGGGCGCACATTTTTGAGCCTTTGAGCTTTTTTGTCGCTGATTCCGGCGAACACAGGCTCAAATTCATTGAGCCGAGATTTGATTTCTTCCCGCGTCACGAAAGCCAAAGGGAATAAATGCGGTGAAATTTCCTTTGCGGCAAACGGTCGCCCCTCCCCGCCCTCTTTAGTAAAGAGGGTGCCGGCCCGCAGCCGGCGGGTGTTTTGACTTCCCCCGCCCGCAGAACCGCGCCCCCTTACGGCCGCCTTAAAAACACAATAACGGGCTATCAAAAAGTGTACTTTTTGATGGCCCGTTTTCGGTGTATATATTATTACATACTTACACATTTTGTCAAGCTTTTTTACCAAGATTTCTGAAATTACCACAAAATGTGTGAAAATAAGATTTATAGAGAAGCGAAAATGGAAGAAAATGGCAACTATCAAAAAGTACACTTTTTGATGGCAGCCAATATATAGAAACAGGGGCGTTTTCTTAAACAGGCAGGCGCGCGTTACCCATGCTTTGGGGCGAAATGCTCCGAAGCGAGAAGCCCGCGAGAGCGGAGAAGTTTAATTTTGGAGGTACATATCATGGGATTCTTTTCACGGAAGAAAAAAGATGACGGAAGCAAAGAGCATGGCAAAAAGGGCGGCGCGGTAAAAATTGACGCGCTTATAAAAGGGAGAGGCGGGCGTTGTCCTCATTGTAACGCAGAGCTTCAACCCATCATCGACAGGGAAGCGCAGCCGGTTTTCGACGTTTTCAAGAGAATGGGCCCAGTTGCTGGAATGGTTACAATGGATACCGCAAGACAACAAATAATCAGTCAAGGTCTTGCTTGCAGCTGTGGTAAAATAATTAACGCTTTCGCTAAATAAGTCAACGTGTCCCGAGGCGACAAGCCCGCGAAACAGGAGAAAATATTTTTGGGGGGAACATTATGGCGCTTGGTCAAATAGCACACTTAAACGTAACCTGCCCGCAATGCGAAAAATGGACGAGTATTTATGTCTTAGAGGACGGCAAACCGGAAGCAAGGGTTAAATGCCAGCATTGCAAAGGAATCTTTGTTTTTGGGGCGGGTATGGCATATGACCCTGTAGGTTATGTGGCCGCGATTCCCGCTTGGGCAAAAATAGGCAAAAGCGACGAAGATAGAGTGTTTTCGCAGGCGGTAAAGTGCAAGAAATGCGGGTATGAATACACGGACGGAGATTCCGCTATACACGACACGTTTTCACAAACCGCCAGTCAAAGCGACAGTCCTTTAGGGGCAATGCTGTTTAACAGCCCCGCGTTCAAAGGTCTTCTCGGCGTAAAGGTTTTATTCAAATGCGGGTCATGCAGTAAGATTGCGTGTTCGGAATGTGCGCTTGAATCAGACGGCATAACTCAAAAGAAATGCCCGTTTTGTAAATCAGATTATACTGCCTATTCGGAAATAGATGCGTCGAATACAAGCGCGAGCAACGCCACGGGAACAATAATATACCCCGGCAAAAGCAAGAAAACCGCTGTACTGTTATGGTTTTTAAGTTATTTCGGTTGTTTAGGCATACATAATTTTTACCTCGGGCAACTTAAACAAGGGCTGATAAAACTCGGATTGTTCGTTCTTTCTATCATAATCACCATACTTGGTGCGGCGGCAGAAGCCCAAGTATTTATTACGCTTGATTCTATTATTGCGCTTGCTTCTATTATTATGCTTGTGCCTTTTATTTGGGGCATAGTTGATATTTATAAGCTCGGCAAAACACACCAAAAAGCGTTTGGGAAACATAATTAAAGCAGACCAACCCCGCGCTTCGGGACAAGTTAAATTATCATCAGCGCCCGGCCTTTGAAAGCCGGGCGTTTACCGTGTCAACGGCGCGGGTTGCACGGCTGACGCATGAAAACACAAATTTATGTAGGGACGCAACGGCGGGCGACCGGGACGGTCGACCCGACCGTCCGCCGCGTCCTGCCCCCCAGCCCTCTTTAGAAAAGAGGGTGCGCCCGCAGGCGCGGGTGTTTTGACCATGCCCGTGCCGCGACACAAAGGGGAAACGGGCGGGTGTTTTGCCCCGCGCGGCGCCCCACCCCCGCTCGTTGCAAATTACGGGGCCGGCGTGTATAATCTGTATTAAGGCGGCGCGTTCGCGCCCAAATTATTTTCCGCTTACAAAGGTGAAGACGCTATGCGTAATCCGCATGAAACAATGTATATATATGAAACCCACATGCACACGTCGCCGGTCAGCGCGTGCGCTTGCAGCTCGCCCGCCGAACAGGCGCGCTCGTATAAGGACAGGGGCTATGCGGGAATCATTGTCACAGACCATTTCGTTAACGGCAATTCCGGGTGTCCCCGCAAGCTGCCGTGGAATAAAAAGATGGAGTTTTTCGCGTCCGGCTATGAAAAAGCCAAAAAGGAGGGCGGCCCGCTCGGGCTTGATGTCTTTTTCGGCTGGGAATACAATATTCACGGCACGGAATTTCTCACCTACGGGCTCTCGCTTGATTTTCTTATGGCGCACCCTGAAATCGAATCGATGACGGCCGCGCGGTACAGCGCTTTCATTCGCGGCGAGGGCGGATATATAGCGCAGGCGCACCCTTACAGAGATGGCTTTTGGATTGCGAATCCGCTGCCCGTCGAGCCGCGCCTTATAGACGGCGTTGAGGTCTACAACGCCGGACAGCCCGCCTCCGTTAACGCGCAAGCTTATGAATTTGCCCGTTTGCACAATTTGCCTATGCAGGCGGGCAGCGATTCACATCATACGGATATTCCGTTCACAAGCGGAATCGCGCTGCCCAAGAAAGCGGAAAGCATATTTGATATTATCGCGGCAATCAAAACAAAACAGGCCGAGCTTATAGTGCCGCGGTGAAAAAGCCGCGTTATATTCAGTTTTTCATGCCCGTCATAACAATACCCTCGACAAAATAGCGCTGTCCGATGAGATAGGCGGCAACGCTCGGCAAAAATGTCAGGCATGTGGCCGCGAACATGCCCGCGTAGTCGTTCCTGAACGAACCCATAAACGTTGTCAGCCCCACGGCGAGCGTGTACATCTGCCGCGAGGATATATATATCGTCTGCTGAAGCAAATCATTCCAGTTTGTAATAAATATCAAGAGCGACACAACGATTATCGCCGGCTTTATAACGGGCACGATAATAAACGTCAAGGTTTTCAGATAGCCCGCGCCGTCTATCATAGCGGCCTCGTCCAATTCACGGGGAACCGTTAATATAAACTGCCGGAGAAGAAAAATATTAAAAGCGCCTCCGCCGCAGAGAAACGGAAGAATAAGCGGCCAGTATGTCCCCACAAGCCCCAGCGCGGACCACGCTATATAAAGCGGGATTAGCGTAACCATAGCCGGCAGCAGCATTGAGCCAACGCAAAGCGAAAACAGCAGCTTCTTGCCCTTAAAGCGCAGCCTCGCGAAGGCGTATCCGCAGGAAACCGCCGTGGCCGTGCCGAATACAACGCAGGGAACAACAATTGTTAGCGTGTTTCTGAAATACAGCCAAAAGTCGAATGTCGAAGCCTTTATGTTGTAATTGGAAAACAGCCATTCCGTTGGAAAAAACGACGGCGGCCATCTGAAAATATCCATGCTTTTCATCAGCGATGACCGGACTATCCACCATAACGGCAGCATTACAAGCGCCGCCATAAAGATCACAAATGTGAAAAAAACAATATCCACTATCTTTTTTCGCCGGTTTTTGATTTTGAACAAATTTTTTCTCGCCCCGGTCATTTTTTGTCATCCTTCCCCTCATAGAAAATCCAGCTTTTGGAGGTCGCGAACAGAATGAACGCAAGCACCGCCGCCACTATAAAGAATATAAACGCTATGGCTCCGGCTTTTCCCAATTCTCTTCCCCTAAATCCGATCATGTACATTAAATACGACATAAACATCGTCGATTTCCCCGGCCCGCCTTTTGTAACCGC
>WRLW01000134.1 GCA_009777435.1 Oscillospiraceae bacterium
AGGCGGCGTCGAAGATAAAGTTCAACGGCCTTGTCAACAATTCAAACGTGGGGACGCTGACGGCTGTTGACGACATTGTGAACAGCGAGGACTCATACGCGCAGTCGGTGGCCGAGATGTGCGGGCTGCCGCTGGTGATGACGACGGTCGAGGAACGCTTCTATGACCAAGTTGCCGAGCATGTCACCAACCCGTTCCCCATAAGGATCTACACCAAGGAGCATTGGAAGAACTGACAGGAAAGGAAGATAAGTTTGGTATCATTCCAAGAGGAGCGCTGCAAAGGCTGCGGGATATGCGTTCACGCGTGCCCGAAGAAAATAATAGAGATGTCGGGCGACAAGCTCAATAAAAAGGGCTTTCGCGTGGCGCGGTGCGTTGACCAGAGCGCGTGTATCAGTTGCGGGCTGTGCGCGGTCATGTGCCCCGATGTCGTTATTACAGTGAAAAAATAATGTGCGCGCGGGATTTCGCGGCATTTTTAGGAGTTGAATTTTTTGGCGGAAACCATTTTGATGAAAGGCAACGAGGCCATGGCCGAAGCGGCCGTTATGGCCGGTTGCAGGCACTTTTTCGGATACCCCATAACGCCTCAAAACGAAGTGGCGGCGTATATGTCGCGCAGGATGCCGCAGGTTGACGGCGTTTATTTGCAGGCGGAGAGCGAGATAGCCGCAATTAACATGGTGCTGGGAGCCTCGGCCGCGGGCGCGCGCGCCATGACCTCATCGTCAAGCCCCGGCGTCGCCTTGAAGAGCGAGGGGCTTTCGTATCTGGCGGGATGCGACCTGCCGGCGGTCGTGGTCAATATACAGCGCGGCGGCCCCGGACTGGGCAGCATACAGCCGTCGCAGGCCGACTATTTTATGGCGACGCGCGGCGGCGGCCACGGCGACTTCCATATGATCGTACTCGCGCCGAATTCCGTGCAGGAGATGTTCGACTGCGCGTTTACCGCGTTTGACCTCGCGGACAAGTATCGCATGACGGTTAATATCCTCGCGGACGGGGTTCTGGGGCAGATGATGGAGCCTGTGGTCATGAACAGCCCGAAGATGGCGGAGCTGCCCGCCAAGGATTGGGCCGTGACAGGTACGGGGGGCAAAAGAAAGAGCAATATAGTTAACTCGCTGTACCTGAAACCGGAGGCTTTAGAACAGACGAATATTGAGCGTTATAAACGCTACGCCGTTATCGAAAAAGAGGAAGCCCGCAGTGAAAGCTATCTTATGGACGACGCCGAGATATGCGTGACGGCGTATGGCGCGAGTTCGAGAGTGGCGCGCAACGCCGTTGACATGGCGCGCGAAAAGGGCGTCAAGGCCGGTCTGATACGGCCCATAACCGTTTGGCCCTTCCCCAAGGGCGTGTTTCTTGAGGCCGCGGGGCGCGTAAACTCATTTGTGTGCGTCGAAATGAGCATGGGGCAGATGATAGAGGACGTCGAGCTTGCCATACGCTGTAAAAAACCCGTGGCCTTTTGCGGGCGCACAGGCGGGATGATACCGGATCCCGAGCAGGTGCTGGCGGCTATTATGAAGGATGGGAGGCTGTCCTGATGAAAACCATATTTGAACGCACTCCGGCGCTCTCCGACGCGGTAACGCACTATTGCCCCGGCTGTACGCACGGTATAGTACACCGCCTTGTGGCCGAGGCGCTGGACGAGCTTGATCTGACCGGCCGCACCATAGGCGTCGCGCCCGTCGGCTGCGCCGTAATGGCCTATAACTACTTTGAGTGCGATATGGTGCAGGCGGCGCACGGGCGCGCCCCCGCCGTGGCCACGGGCGTCAAGCGCACCCATCCCGGCTCGATAGTGTTCACCTATCAGGGAGACGGAGACCTTGCGGCCATAGGCACCGCGGAGACCGTACACGCGGCCGCGAGAGGCGAGAATATAACGGTGATTTTCATAAACAACGCCATATACGGCATGACGGGCGGCCAGATGGCCCCCACCACAATGCCCGCTCAGGTGACGCAGACCTCCCCTTATGGGCGCGACGTGTCCAAGGCGGGCTACCCGCTGCGTGTGTCGGAGATGCTGGCTACCGTTGACGGCGCGAGATACATTGAGCGCGTGGCGGTCAACAGCGCCGCGAATGTTAAGAAGGCCAAGGCGGCCATCAAAAAAGCGTTCGCGAATCAGGCGGCCGGCAACGGCTTTACCTTGGTCGAGGTGCTGTCCACCTGCCCCACCAACTGGGGGCTTGACCCGGTTAAGGCGCTGGATTGGCTGAAGGACAACATGATGCCTTATTACCCTTTGGGCGTTTATAAGGATGGGGCCGCCCCCGAAGCCGGAGGTGAAGCGTGATGGAATACAACATGGTTGTCGCCGGATTCGGAGGGCAGGGCGTCCTGTTCGCCGGCAAGTTCCTGACATACGTCGGTATGCTGGGCGGCCGGAATGTGAGCTGGCTGCCCTCATATGGGCCGGAGATGCGCGGCGGTACGGCCAACTGCTCGGTCATAATCAGCGACAGGCCGGTCGGGTCGCCTATCGTATTAAAGCCTGACGTTCTTATTGCCATGAACCTGCCGTCATACGACAAGTTTGAACCGCTGGCGGCGCCGGGCGCGCTGGTGCTGGTCGATACGTCGCGGATAACGCGCGAGGCCGCGCGCGGCGACGTGACTACCTTCATGCTGCCGGCCGCGCGCATGGCTGAGGAAAACGGGCTGAACGGCTTGGCTAATATGATTTTAGCGGGTATGCTGATAGGCAAGACCGGTCTGTGTACCGACGAGGAAGCGCGTCAGGCCCTGATAAAGACCATACCTCCGCGCAAGGCCGAATTGCTCGAAAAGAATATGACGGCCATTATGCTGGGTAAAAACGCATAAAATTCCGTCTTTTGCATAAAATATTATTGTATAACGGCGGGTGTATTTTTTCCGGCAGCACCGGAGCGCGCTTCACGCGGTTCACAAATATCAGGGAATTCCAAAACTGGAAATCCGACCAAAAAAACTTGTCTTTACCCCTTGTAAACGGAAGCGGCTTCCTATACAATATGTGTGTAGGAAAAATTGGCCGGCGCGGCCCGGCCGATTTTTCGCAGTGTGCGTGACGGTATGGCGGAAAGGGATAGTGGGAATGTATTCGATCGGGGATAAAATCGTGCATCCGATGCACGGCGCCGGGATAGTGGAGAATATCATTGATCAGAGGATTGATGGGACAAACAGGCGGTATTATGTGTTCAAGATGCCGATGGGCGGTATGCTGGTAATGATACCGATACTCAACAGCGACGAGATAGGGGTCAGACCGGTGATAGATTCACAGCAGGCGGAAGAGGTCATATGCTCCCTTGCCGACATCGAAATCAATATGACGTCAAACTGGAACCGGCGTTACCGCGAGAACATGCTGAGGATAAAAAGCGGCGATATCTCCGAGGTCGCCAAGGTCGTCAAGGGCCTTATGTCGCGCGAGAGGCAGCGCGGGCTGTCCACCGGGGAGCGCAAAATGCTGCACTCCGCGAAGCTTATACTCATCTCGGAGATTGTTTTGGCGCAGAGCGCCAGCTTCGAGGAGATTGAGCAGCGCATAAATCAGGTGCTGGCCTGTTAGGTAAAGGTATGGGATTATTCGCAAAAAACAATACGCGTCCGTATACAGCCGCTGTTATTCCAGCGGCTGGTTCTTCATCGCGGATGCGCGGGACAGACAAGCTCTTCGTCCCGCTGCTTGGACTGCCGGTCATAGCTCGCACGCTGTCGGCCTTCCAAGCGTGCGGGTACATAGACGAGATTGTGGTCGTGACCTCTGGCGATTTGATACTCCCTATAAGCGATGTGTGCAAAGAATACGGGATTACAAAAGCCACGCAGATACTGCTCGGCGGGGAGACGCGCACGCGGTCTGTCTACAACGGTCTTATGAGCCTCCCGGCCAAGGCCGAATTCGCGGCCGTACACGACGGCGCGCGCCCGCTGATAACGCCGGAGCTGATATCCGATACCGTCAAACACGCTTATAAGGATGGCGCCGCCGCTCCGGTGGTCGAGCTGCGCGATACCGTCAAGCGCGTGAACGGCGAAGTGATAACGGCCACCGTTGACCGCGGCTCGCTTGCCGCCGTCCAAACGCCCCAGGTGTTCCAGCTTGGGCTTATTAAAGGGGCGCTGACCAAAGCCTTATCCGAAAACTGGGTTCTGACCGACGATACGGCCGCTCTTGAGCGGCTGGGTATGCGCATACGCTCGGTTCCCGGCAGACATGACAATATTAAGATTACCGTACCCGAGGACATATTCATAGCCGAAGCGCTGCTCAGCGCGAGGGGGATTATAAATTGATACGCGTGGGATACGGGTACGACGCGCACAGGCTTTCAGCGGGCCGCAGGCTGATACTCGGCGGCGTTGAGATACCATATGAGCGCGGACTGCTGGGGCACTCCGACGCCGACGCCGCGGTACACGCGCTGATCGACGCGCTGTTTGGAGCGGCGGCAATGGGCGATATAGGCCGCCATTTCCCGGACACCGACGCGCGCTGGAAGGACGCGGACAGCATATCCCTGCTGAGACAGGCGGCCGGCAAGCTGCGAAGCGAGGGCTATAACACGGTCAACGCCGATATCACCATAATCGCCCAGCGCCCGAAGCTCGCGCCTTATATGGAGAAGATGCGCGAGAATATAGCGGCCGCCATAGGGACGGACGCCGGGCGCGTAAACGTAAAGGCCACCACGGAGGAGGGTATGGGCTTTTCGGGAAGCGGCGAAGGTATTGCCGCCCATGCCGTCTGCGTT
>WRLW01000135.1 GCA_009777435.1 Oscillospiraceae bacterium
CCATAGACTCGGTGGGCGCGTGCGAGGTGCCGAGCGCGAGCGGCGACATTGAGGTGTCGATCATGTCGGCGCCGCTTTCGATACCCTTCAGCAGGCACATTGAGGCAAGCCCGGAGGTGTAGTGCGTATGCACCTGGACGGGCAGCTTAACGGCCGCCTTGATGGCCTTTACAAGCTTGGCGGTACTATAAGGCGTGAGCAGGGCGGCCATATCCTTGATGCAGATAGAATGGGCGCCCTCGGCCTCTATCTGCTTGCAGTAATCGACAAAATACTCGTCGGTAAAAATCTCGCCGAGCGTGTAGGAGATGGCGACCTGAGCGTGCGCGCCCTCTTTTATGGCGGCGGCGATAGCGCCCTTGAGGTTGCGTATATCGTTTAAGGCGTCAAAAATTCTGATAATGTCTATGCCGTTGGCCACCGACTTCTGCACGAAATAGTCAAGCACGTCGTCGGCGTAATGGCGGTAGCCGAGCATGTTCTGTCCCCTGAAAAGCATTTGCAGCTTGGTGTTCGGCATATTCTTTTTGATGATCCTGAGCCGTTCCCACGGATCCTCGTTCAGGAAGCGTATGCAAGAGTCGAACGTCGCCCCTCCCCAACACTCGGCCGAGTAGAAGCCCGCTTTATCCATAAGCGGCAGAATGGGCAGCATTTCGTCAAGCGTCATACGCGTGGCAAGCAGTGACTGATGCGCGTCGCGGAGTACGGTTTCGGTGATTTTGATTTTTGGCATTCGGCATTCCTCCCGTTATAATTGATCGCTGATATCATGACCGCGATTACCGGCAAAAAGATATTCAAAAGACAGTCTATCACATCCGCTCAATATTTACCAGTCTTTTTTTTCAGCGCGGTCTGTTTTTTAAGGAAGCGGCCTGAAAAACAGAGCGCCGGCCACGCCTCCGGCGAGTATGACCCACGCGGGGTTGAGCTTCCGCGCCAGCCCCGCGGCGGCAAGCGCCGTGACCATCAGCGGCAGGGCCGGCGTCCCGTCCGAAGCCGTGAGCGAAGGCCCGGCCATCATCCATACCGAAGCCGCGATCAGCGCGGGTATGACGGGCCGGACGCCCTTCAAGACGGCCTGAACGGCGCGCGCGTCCTTGAATTTGAAGAACCAGCGGGCCGTCAGCGTGACTATAACCAGCGACGGCGCCATTACGCCGAGCGTGGCCGCGGCAGCCCCCCATACGCCGCTGAGCCGCATACCTGTGAATGTGGCGGCGTTGACCGCGAACGGGCCGGGCGTCATCTGCGAGATGGCCGCCATGTCTATGGTTTCGTGGAGCGTCATCCAGCCGCGCTCCATCAGGGCCTGACAGACTAACGGCAGCATGGCGGCGCCGCCGCCGACCGTGAACAGCCCGATGCGCGCGAATATCAGGAATAACGTAAGGTACAGCAAAAAATCACCTCGTATAATAACGGACTCCCTCGGAGGATGCCTTACGCGCTTTTGCGCCGCTCCCACAGGTATTTCAGATACCCGGCCAGTGCCGCCGCGAGTATGATCCATATCACATTGATATCGGTAAATACCGCCAGCGCCAGCGCGGGCAGGAACAGGCACCAGCCCCATATATCGCCCAAAGGCTTCGCGCCCAAACGCAGTACGGCCGCGCTCAGCGCTCCTGTCATGGCGGCCCGTATGCCCATCAGCGCGCCCGCGACATATTCGTTGGTCAAGAACGCCTCGTAAAATACGGTGACGGGTATCAGCACGAGGAATGACGGAAGGGTAGCCCCAAGCGCGGCAATAAGCGCGCCCGCCATGCCGGCGGCGCGGTATCCGGTCAATACCGAGGCGTTGACCGCGATAACACCCGGCAATGACTGCGCGGCGGCGAATATATCGAGTATTTCCTCCTCGCTGATAAGCTTGTGCTTGTCCACGAACTCTTTTGATATCTGGGGCAGCATAGCGTAACCGCCGCCGAACGTGAACAGCCCGACGCGGAACATTACCCAAAACAGCCTAATCAATTCCTGTAGTGGTTTATCAGGCAGCCGGCGAGCAGTACCTCGCGCTCCTCGGCGCTCAGGCCGGGCAGCCGCAGCGTGACCGCGTGTTCCGCGCCGCCGGCGGTGATGTATACGGCCCCGACGCTCTCCGCGCCGCCGGCTACGGCGCCGCGCACCCCGGGGATACGCAGTATGCCGCCCGTTTCCCAAGGCGCGGCGTCGAAGTCGTCCACTATAAACGGGAGGATGCCCCAGTTTATTAAATTACTGCGGTAACGCCGCGTGGCGTACTCGGACGCGACGTTGGCCAGCCCGCCGAGTACACGCTGGCACGACGCGGCCTGCTCGCGCGCCGAGCCGTCGCCCGGCTTGCGCGCGACGACGGCGCTTCCCAGCCCGAAGCCGCCGCCGCCGGCCGCTCGGCGGCCGCGCTCAAGCTCGCGCACGTCCTTGCAAAGGCCCACATAATCGGGCGCGCGTCTTGACAGCGTGAATTCTGCGAGGTGTTCCGGGTTCGAGCGGAATGACGACGTTTCGCCCGACGGTATCAGCTCGTCGGTGGTGGTAACGGCGTCGTTAAGCACGGCTGTGACGGTCAGCTCTATATCGTCCGGCAGCGCGATCTGCTCCGGCCAGTCCGATATGCCGGGGCCGAAACGCAGCGCGGCGTTTTTGTCGGGCCGTCCGACCGCGCTGAACACGCGCTGTCTGTACGGCGCGTCGTCGAAGCTGTACTTGCAGTCCTCAACCGGAAGGTTATCAAGCTCGTCGGCCGCGGTCAGCAGGCCGCCGCGCGCGGAGGTGGCCGCTATGGAACGCGCGTCCATCAGAGCGACATAAGCGGTCTGGCCGCTTCCGGGCTTGCTGCCCTCGCGGTTCGGGAAATTGCGCGTCGCGTGCCGTATGGACAGGCCCTTGTTGACAGGTACGTCGCCCGCGCCGAAGCAGGGGCCGCAGAACGCCGTGCGCACGACCGCGCCGGCCTCGATGAGCTTGGCGATCGTGCCGTCGCGCGTCAGTTCAAGCAGCATGGGCTGTGACGAAGGGTATACGGACAGCTCGAAGATGTCGTCGCCGAGCCGTCCGCGCTCAAGGATGGCCGAGGCGGCGCGTATATTGCCGTACAGACCGCCGGCGCAGCCGCCGATGAAGCCCTGCTGTACGCGCAGCCGCCCGTTTTCGAGACCGGCCGTCAGATTCGGGGCTTCTTTCAGGCCCCACAGCGCGGCCGCCTCGCGTTCGGCGGCCCGCAGTATGTCGCCCGCGCCGCTGTTGAATTCGCGTATCGTGAACGCGTTGCTCGGATGGAAGGGGAGCGCTATCATTGGCTCGACCTTCGACAAGTCGATGTCTATTAGGCCGTCGTAATACGCGCCGTCGGGAGACAGCGGCCTGTAGGCGTCCGCCCTGCCATGCAACGAGAGCCAGTCGCGCACAACACCGTCGGTCTGCCAGACCGAAGAAAGGCAGGTGGTTTCGGTGGTCATGACGTCTATGCCGTTTCGGTAGTCCATATCAAGGCGCGCTATGCCGTCGCCCACGAATTCAAGGACGCAGTTCTTGACCAGACCTTTTGGGAATACCGCCGCTATCAGCGCCAGCGCGACGTCCTGCGGCCCGACGCCCGGGCGCGGCGCCCCTGTAAGCCTGACGGCCCATACGGGCGGCGGAGTCAGCTCATACGCGCGCCCCAGAAGCTGTTTTACCAGCTCGGGGCCGCCCTCGCCGATGGCCAGCGTGCCGAACGCGCCGTAGCGCGTGTGGCTGTCGGAGGCTAATATCATGCGGCCCGAGGCGGCGTAGCGTTCGCGCATGTACTGGTGGATGACCGCCAGATGCGCGGGCACGAATTCGCCGCCGTAGCGTTTTGCGGCCGACAGCCCGAACGCGTGGTCGTCGGCGTTGATGGTGCCGCCGACGGCGCACAGCGAGTTATGGCAGTTGGTAAGCACATACGGTACCGGGAACGCGTCAAGCCCGCTGGCGCGCGCCGTCTGAACGACGCCGACGTATGTTATGTCGTGTGACGCCAGCGCGTCGAATTTAATCATCATGCGCCGGGGGTCGCCGTTGACCGCGTGGGCGCGCAGAATTTGATACGCCAGCGTGTTTTCGCGCGCGGCGCCGGGCGTGACTCCGGGCGGCGGCGCGCCGAAACGCCCGTCTTTATAATAACTGCCGGAATTACTGACTTTGACCATAACTACCTCTTTTCATAGCATAAAGCAAACGCGGCCCGTCCACGCCGGCCGCGCGAATTTGTACCGTGCGGCAAAAACCGCTTGCCGCTCCGGCATTTTCAGGAATCGCTATTTCAGCGCGCGCGGTATATAATACAGCTTGATTTCAACGCCGCCGTCAGCGGCGTAGTAATTGCGGCTGACATGCTCAAGACGCCATACGGGTACGCCGCGCTCGGCCAGCGCGCCCGTGAGCGCCGATATCAGCGCGGCCTCATCCTCGTCGGAGGTGAGGGAGGTTTCGGCCACTATATAAAGGTTGTCGCCGGCCGCGCTCAGGAAGATATCCAGCATACCGCCCGTATGGTCGTCTATGGCGTCCTGTTTGCCGGGGAAAAACAGGAACGACAGCGTGTCGCCGGGTACGGGCGTCGCGGGTGCGACGGGCGGCTTTGGGGTCGTATCAGGCGCGGGCGTCACAGGTATGACAACAATGTCCTCGCCGTTGCCGCCGGGCGGGTCAACCGCGATATCCGGCGTATTGGGCGTATCGGGTGTGGGCGTGGCGGGCGCGGGCGTACTTGACGCGGGTGTGCCGGG
>WRLW01000136.1 GCA_009777435.1 Oscillospiraceae bacterium
CTCGGTGGAATCCTTTTTCAGGAACTTCTGGCGCGCGGGCACGTTATAAAACAGGTCGCGCGCCACTATGGTCGTACCCGCCGGACAGCCCGCCTCTGAGCGCCCGACGATTTCGCCGGCCTCTATCGTCAGCGCGGTTCCGTAAAGCGCGTCAGGCTCGCGCGTCAGTAAATCAATGCGCGAAACCGCGGCCAGCGCGGCCAGCGCCTCGCCGCGAAAGCCCAGCGTCTTGACGGCCCGGAGGTCGCTCTCGCCGCGTATTTTGCTGGTGGCGTGCCGAAGAAAGGCGTTGCCCGCGTCGGCCTCCGACATGCCGCAGCCGTCGTCGGCAACGCGTAGCATGGCGACGCCGCCGCTTTTTATCTCGGCCGTTATGGCCGTCGCGCCCGCGTCAACGGCGTTCTCGATCAGCTCCTTGGCCGCCGAGGCCGGACGCTCCACCACCTCGCCCGCCGCGATAAGGTCGGCGACATGTGAAGGGAGCTTATGGATTTTTTCCATAATTCACCTCTTAGTTTTTTAGATCCCCGGCCTTACGGCGCAGCGTGAACAGCACCTGCAAGGCCTCGAGCGGCGTCAGGGTATTGAGATCCATCTCGCGCAGCTCGTCTATCAGCTCCGCGCCCATCATGCCGCCCATAGATATTTGGCCGCCGTCCGCGCGGCTAACCGGCGCCGCCTCCTGACGGCCGCCCGCCTCCAGCTCCTCAAGTATGGCGGCGGCGCGTTCAATAACGGGTTCCGGCAGGCCGGCTAACCGCGCCACCTCGACGCCGTAGCTGTCGTCCGCGCCGCCGGGCACGATTTTGCGCAAAAACACTATATCCTTCCCGCGCTTCTTTACCGACACGTTAAAGTTGCGCACTCCCTCAAGCTTCCCTTCCAACACGGTCAGCTCGTGATAATGCGTGGCGAACAGCGTTTTCGCCTTTACGCGCGCGGCCACGCGTTCGAGCACGGCGCGCGCGACGGCCATGCCGTCGAATGTGGACGTGCCCCTCCCGATCTCGTCGAGGATCAGCAGGCTGTTTTTGGTGGCGTTTTTCAGGATATGGGCCACCTCGGTCATCTCAACCATAAACGTTGAGCGGCCGCCCGCCAAGTCGTCCTGCGCCCCTATACGCGTGAAAATCTTGTCTATAACGCCGATACGCGCCGAGCGCGCGGGTACGAAGCTGCCTATATGCGCCATAATGGCTATCAGCGCCGTCTGGCGCATATATGTGGATTTTCCCGCCATGTTGGGGCCCGTCAGTATGACTACGGGGCTTCGGGCGCCGAGCGACACGTCGTTTGGAACGAACAGGCTGTCCGTCTGCATGGCTTCCACCACGGGGTGCCGCCCGTCGGAGATATCGAGGCGTCCCGACAAATCGACCTCCGGGCGGCAGTACCGGCGGCGCGAAGCGGTCTCGGCGTGCGACAGCAGCACGTCAAGGCGCGCCAGCGCGCGCGCGGTTATCCTAAAGCGTTCGGCGGCCCTTCCGAGCTGCTCGACCACCTCTGAAAACAGCTCGTATTCCAATAGGTTCAGGCTGTCCTGCGCCGACAGTATTGATGTCTCTAATTCCTTCAGCTCGCCCGTGACATACCGCTCGCATCCGGCCAGCGTCTGCTTGCGTATGTATGTGTCGGGCACGGCGGCCAGATTCGACTTTGTGACCTCTATATAATAGCCGAACACGCGGTTGTAGCCGACCTTGAGGTTTTTGACGCCCGTCTTGGCGCGTTCACGGGCCTCAAGCCCCGCCAGCAGTCCTTTTGAGTTGTTTTTCAGCCCGCGCAGGCGGTCAACCTCGGGATGATAGCCGTCGCGGATCAGGCCGCCCTCCCTCGCGCCGGCGGGCGGCTCGTCGGCCAGCGCGTCTATCACAAGCGCCGTGAGGTCTGTGAGCGGGTCGATGGCCGCGTGGAGCTGTTGAAGCACGGACGGCGGCGCGCCGGCAAGCCGCGCGCGGATGTCGGGTATGCGCGCGCAGGCCGCTCCCAGCGCGCGCAGCTCGCGGGGATTGGTTTGGCCGTATTCCACCCGCGAGACCATGCGCTCGATGTCGGGCAGCCCTTTCAGCATACGGCGCAGCTCGCCGCGTCCGATGGCGTTGTTCAGCATATACTCGGTCGCGGCAAGACGGTTATCTATCTTCACCGGGTCGCGCAGAGGTCTCTCAATATCGTCGCGCAGCAGACGCGCGCCCATGGGCGTGCGCGTGTCGTCCAGCACTCCCAGCAGGCTCCCGCGCCTGCCCCCGTCGGACAGCGAGGCCGTCAGCTCAAGGTTGCGGCGCGCCCTCGCGTCTAACTCCACATATTCCGAGTCGTTATAGATCCTCAGCAGTCCGGGCGCGGCCGAGCGCTTCTGCGTGTCCGACAGGTAGCGCATAAGCGCCGCCACGGCGCCGCGCGCGGCGGGGATCTGTTCCAGAAGCTGGGCCATACGCGCGCCGAAAATCCGCTCTAAGCCGTCGTAAGGCGCCTCGGCCCACGCCGCGTCAACAGCGGTCGGGACGACCGCAGTCGGCGCGACCGCAGTCGGCGCGACCGCCGCGCCGCCCTTGAACAGGACGCCGCACATGCCGTCCGGCGCGATAATCTCGCGCGGCGCGAAGCGCTCAAGCTCGGCGGCCAAACGCTCTCCCGCGTTCGCGCCCGACAGCTCGGTTACATGCGCCACGCCGGTCGAGACATCCGCGAAGCATACCCCTATGGCGTCGCCGCGCGCGTATGCCGAAGCGATATAATTGTTGGCGGTCTCGTCGAGCATGGCGCCGTCGAGCGCCGTGCCGGGCGTTATGACGCGCACAACGTCGCGCTCGACCAAACCCTTGGCCGACGCGGGATCCTCCATCTGCTCGCAGACGGCCACCTTATGCCCCATCGCTATCAGCTTGGCGATATATCCGGTCGCGCTGTGGTGCGGCACCCCGCACATCGGCATACGCATTTCGGCGTCCGTCTGAGTGCGGTCGCGCGTCGTCAGCGTCAGCTGCAGGGCCTTGGAGGCCGTCAGCGCGTCGTCGCCGAACATCTCGTAAAAGTCGCCCAGCCTGAAAAACAGCAGACAGTCCGGGTGCTTGGCCTTTTGGGCAAAATATTGCCGCATCATGGGCGTCAGGTTAGCCAAGGATACGCTCACCCCTCACCGATAATTTTACCGAACAGGTTCCATGTGGTGTGCGACGTTATCTCCGCGCGCGCAAACCGGCCCACCCATTCCGGGCCGCCGTCAAGGCGCGCCAAACGGCCTCCCGGAGTGCGCGCCGTCAGCGGAAGGTCGTTGCCCGGCTCGTAGCCGTCGGCCAGCACTCTCTGCACGGTGCCTTCCAGCGCCGCGTGCTTCTCGTGTGATATGCCGTTTTGAAGCTCCAGCAGCCGCTCAAAGCGCCGCTGCTTCACCTCGCGCGGCAAGTCCGGCATCTGGGCCGCCGGCGTCCCGGCGCGCGGCGAATATATAAACGTGAACAGCATATCGAACCGCGCCCGCGCGGTCAGGCTCAGGGTATCCTCAAAGTCGCCGTCGGTTTCGCCCGGAAAGCCCACCATTATGTCGCTGGTCACGGTCAGGGACGGCATCGCGGCCCGCGCGGAGTCAAGCAGCGACAGGTAGCGCGCCGCCGTGTAGCCTCGGTTCATGGCGTCCAGCACACGGTCGCTCCCCGACTGAACCGGCAGGTGCAGGTGCGGCGCCACCGGCTTTAGCCCCGCCATAGCCTCTATCAGCGCCGGCGAGCAGTCCTTGGGGTGGCTCGTCATAAAGCGCACGAGGTAATCGCCCTCGTTTTCACACACGCGCCGCAGCAGCTCCGGGAAGCCGCCGCCGCCGTCCGGGTCGCGGTATGAGTTTACATTCTGCCCCAGCAGGGTGAAATCCTTATAGCCTTTTTCGATAAGGGCGGCGATCTCGGCGGCTATACCGCCCATAGGCAGGCTGCGCTCGCGTCCGCGCGTATGCGGGACGATGCAGTAGCTGCAATAATTGTCGCAGCCGCTTATGACCGGCATCCACGCGCGCGGCGGCGCGCCCCTCCGCGGCGCGTCATACCCGCCGGAGGCGTAATCCGGCGCCTGGGGGATATCCGTGTATCTTCCGTGCTTCGCGCCCCGTAAAAACGAGCGGAGTATGTCCGGGAACCGGTCTATATTGCGCGGCTCCACCAAGATATCCACATGCGGGTAGGAGCGTTTTGCTTTTTCGGCGTTTTCGGGCAGCGCCGCCATACAGCCGCACAGCACAAGCACGCGCCCGGGACGCGCCGCTTTCCAATGAGACAGCTCCCCTATATGCCCCCACGCGCGCGACTCCGCGTGTTCGCGCACGGCGCAGGTGTTGAGCAGCATCAGGTCGGCGTCGCCGGGCTTGTCGGTGAGCGCGTAGCCCATCGCGCTCAGCTGCCCGCGCAGGCGCTCGGTGTCGGCCTCGTTCTGCTGGCAGCCAAATGTACGCGTACAGGCCGCCGGACGTTTCCCATGCCGCGCGCCTGAACGCGAATCCCCATAAGTATCCGCGGTTTCATGTCGAATCGTGTTCATGTTATGTATTATAGCAACATTATGCCGACTTGTCTACGGCAAGTCGTATTGTCTGCGGGGCAAACGCATGAATGTCTATATTGCGGCAACCCCGTAGGGACGCACAGTGTGCGTCCGTGGTTTATTTTGCCACAATGCGGGGGACCCGGCGG